>NZ_JBEXKU010000043.1:66033-66198 GCF_040609575.1 Streptomyces sp. NPDC004647
GTGGGGCGGCATTCGGCTCGGCCGGGAGCGGGTTTCGTCTCGCGCCTCCGGCGCAAGGCGCCGGCAGCGGGAGGGAGGGGGCGTGGCGGGGCTGTCGGCCGTTCTGCCTCCCGGTGGTTGCTGGGCTTCAGGCGGCCTGCTCCGCTGCGCTGCGCTCGGAGCGGG
>NZ_JBEXKU010000044.1:0-65617 GCF_040609575.1 Streptomyces sp. NPDC004647
GCTTCCTTCGGCCCCGTCTCCGGGCCCTCCGGGCGCTTCCCTTCGGTGTTTCCAACCCTACCAGACCTTTTCTTCACACCGTTTCCGGTCCGAATTCGTTTCTGGTGGCCGTTGGAAGGCCTTTTGCCTTTCGGCTTCCCCGACTTTATCAGATTTCTCTGGGTCGGATTTCCCGTGCTGTCCGAGTCCCTCGCACACAGCGGTGCCCGGTCCTCGTTCAGGCGGAGCCGTTAACTTACTGGACGGCCGCGCCCGGAAGCAAATCGGCTCCGGCGCGGCCGTCCGTCAGGTTGACGTGGCGTCAGACCTCTACGACCACAGGCAGGATCATCGGCCGGCGGCGGTAGTTGTCGGACACCCACTTGCCCACCGCGCGGCGGATCAGCTGCTGCAGCTGGTGGGACTCGGCGACGCCGTCCTGGGCCGCCTTCGCGAACGATTCCTCGATCTTGGGAATCACCGCGGAGAACGCGGCGTCGTCGATGCCGGAACCCCGCGCCTGGACGTGCGGGCCGCCGACGATCTTCCCCGTCGTGCTGTCCACGACCACGAAGACATTGACGATCCCCTCGTCGCCCAGGATCCGCCGGTCCTTCAGCGAGGCCTCGGTGATATCGCCGACCGACAGCCCGTCGACGTACACATATCCGGCCTGGACCTTGCCGACGATCTTGGCCACGCCGTCGACGAGGTCGACCACAACGCCGTCCTCGGCGATCACGATCCGGTCCTTGGGGACTCCGGTCAGGGCGCCAAGCTCCGCGTTGGCCCGTAGATGGCGCCACTCGCCGTGCACCGGCATCAGGTTGCGCGGCTTGCAGAGGTTGTAGAAGTACAACAGCTCGCCGGCCGAGGCATGGCCCGAGACGTGCACCTTGGCGTTGCCCTTGTGGACGACGTTCGCGCCCCACCTCGTCAGGCCGTTGATCACGCGGTAGACCGCATTCTCATTGCCCGGGATGAGGGACGACGCCAGGATGACGGTGTCGCCGGGAACGATACGGATCTGGTGGTCGCGGTTGGCCATCCGGGACAACGCGGCCATCGGCTCGCCCTGTGAGCCCGTGCAGACGAG
This sequence comes from Streptomyces sp. NPDC004647, assembly GCF_040609575.1. Taxonomy (NCBI): domain Bacteria; kingdom Bacillati; phylum Actinomycetota; class Actinomycetes; order Kitasatosporales; family Streptomycetaceae; genus Streptomyces; species Streptomyces sp. NPDC004647. The sequence continues at coordinate 1,076 of NZ_JBEXKU010000044.1, forward strand.
CACGACCTGCTCGTCCGGGAGATCGTCCAGCGTTTTGACGTCCACCACGAGACCCGGCGGGACCCGCAGATAGCCGAGGTCGCGGGCGATGCCCATGTTGCGGACCATCGAGCGGCCGACGAAGGCGACGCGGCGGCCGTACTCGTGGGCTGCGTCGAGGATCTGCTGGATGCGGTGCACGTGGCTGGCGAAGCTGGCCACGATGATCCGCCGCTCCGCCCTCGCGAAGACCCCGAGCAGCGCCTTCGAGATATCGCGCTCGTGCGGTACGAAGCCGGGAACCTCGGCGTTCGTGGAGTCGGTGAGCAGGAGGTCGATGCCCTCCTCGCCGAACCGCACGAACGAGGCCAGGTCGGTCAGGCGGCCGTCGAGCGGCAGCTGGTCCATCTTGAAGTCACCGGTGTGCACCACCATGCCGGCCGGGGTGCGGATGGCGACGGCAAGGGCGTCCGGGATGGAGTGGTTGACCGCCACGAACTCGCACTCGAAGGGGCCGATGCGCTCGCGCATGCCCTCCTTGACCTCGAGGGTGTACGGCCGGATGCGGTGCTCCTGGAGCTTCGCCTCGATCAGCGCGAGGGTCAGCTTGGAACCGATCAGCGGGATGTCCTGCTTCTCGCGGAGCAGATACGGGACGGCGCCGATGTGGTCCTCGTGGCCGTGCGTGAGCACGATGCCGTCGATGTCGTCGAGGCGGTCACGGAGGGTCGTGAAGTCCGGCAGGATCAGGTCAATTCCGGGCTGCTCCTCCTCGGGGAAGAGCACTCCGCAGTCGACGATCAGCAGACGGCCGCCATATTCGAAGACGGTCATGTTGCGACCGATTTCGCCCAGTCCGCCGAGCGGGGTGACGCGCAGCCCGCCCTTGGGCAGCGTCGGCGGTGGGCCGAGTTCAGGATGCGGATGACTCAAAAGACTCTCCTCACCACGCACGCCACCTGCCCGGTTCTGGGGACACGTGGCGCGCGTGACATTCGTGCACTTGCAGTTGTCTCGTATATGTAGTTGTGAAGTCGGTGGTTACTACAGCTGTACCCCGCCCGCCGCGAGATCCCGCTTGAGCTGCTCCGTCTCCTCCGGGGTGAGCTCCACCAGGGGCAGCCGCAGCGGGCCGCCGGGCAGGCCCCGGAGGGAGAGCGCCGCCTTGCACGTGATGACGCCCTGGGTGCGGAACATGCCGGTGAAGACCGGCAGCAGTCGCTGGTGGATCTCGGTCGCCTTGGTGACGTCGCCGGTGAGATGGGCGTCCAGCAGGGCGCGTAGATCAGGCGTGACGACATGGCCGACGACGGAGACGAATCCGATGGCACCGACGGAGAGCAGCGGAAGGTTCAGCATGTCGTCGCCGGAGTACCAGGCGAGGCCGCTCCGGGCGATGGCCCAGCTGGCACGCCCCAGGTCGCCCTTGGCGTCCTTGTTGGCCACGATCCGCGGGTGGTCGGCGAGCCGGACGATCGTCTCGGTGTTGATCGGGACGCCGCTTCGGCCAGGGATGTCGTAGAGCATGACCGGCAGGTCCGTGGCATCGGCGATCGCGCTGAAGTGCCGGTACAGGCCTTCCTGCGGTGGCTTGCTGTAGTACGGGGTGACGGCGAGCAGACCGTGCGCGCCTGCCTGCTGCGCGGCGCGGGCCAGCTCGACGCTGTGCCGGGTGTCATTGGTTCCGGCTCCGGCCACGACATGGGCGCGATCGCCCACGGCCTCCACCACGGCCCGTACGAGCCGGGCTTTCTCCGCATCGCTGGTCGTCGGGGACTCACCCGTGGTGCCGTTGACGACGATGCCGTCGTTGCCGGCGTCCACCAGGTGGGCGGCGAGTCGCTGCGCGCCGTCGATGTCGAGTTCGCCGTTGTCTGAGAACGGCGTGACCATGGCGGTCAGGACCCGCCCGAACGGGGTCTGCGGTGTGGAGGTCGGAGCCATGGGTCCCACGCTACTCGTAGCTTCCTGCGACGTGCTCCCTCGGGGCACCAGGATGCGGATCCCGGCACTGCCTGCTCGGGGGTTCAAGCAGTGCCGGGTCCGTACATTCAGCCTAGATGCACTTCACGAAACGTCGCAATACGGACACTTCTCGCGATCGGCCGGACATCCGTACCTCAGGGGGCGACGCGTCCGTTGGCATTGAACGCGGCATGCGTGAGCGGCATGAGCTCCGCCCAGTGGCCCTCCATCAGCTCGCCCACCATCTCGATCTCCCGCTGCGGGAAAGACGGAACGGCCGCCTGTTCGTGCTGGGTGCGCAGGCCGAGGAAGTGCATCAGCGAGCGGGCGTTGCAGGTCGCGTACATCGAGGAGAAAAGACCGACGGGCAGGACCGAACGGGCAACTTCGCGTGCCACGCCCGCCGCCAGCATCTCCTGGTACGCCTCGTAGGACTGCCGGTAGGAGTCCTCCATGACCCGGCCGGTCAGCTCGTGCTGCCCCTGGGTGCCTTCCACGAACTCGTACTTGCCGGGCCGGCCCTGCTGCACGAGCTTGCGGGCCTCTCCGGGGACGTAGAAGACGGGCTGCAGCTCGCGGTAGCGGCCGGACTCCTCGTTGTACGACCAGCCGACGCGGTGCCGCATGAACTCGCGGAAGACGAAGATCGGGGCGCTGATGAAGAAGGTCATCGAGTTGTGCTCGAACGGGCTGCCGTGCCGGTCGCGCATCAGGAAGTTGATCAAGCCCTTCGAGCGCTCCGGGTCCTTCTTGAGCTCCTCGAGGGACAGCTCTCCGGCCGTCGAGACCCTGGCTGCCCACAGCACGTCGGAGTCCGCGGCGCTGTGCTTCACCAGCTCGACGGTCACATCGCTGCGGAAGCCGGGCTTGGCGCTCTCGGCGGGGGTGTCGGTCACCGGCGTGGGTCCTTCCATCTGCATCGCTCGGGCGGCGCCCAGCTTACGACCCGCCACTGACAGCCCCGGCCGGCAGGCGATCCCGCCAAGAAAGTCGTCGGGAACGGGCACCCGAAGGGCAATTCACACGTCTCACCGGGAGAAGCCCGTTCGAAAGTAAGGAAGAGCGTTCTCCCATGTTCCGCCGGCGAGAGTCCGTACCGTTCGCCTTCGTCGCCGAGGCCGACCGCTTCCGCAGCAATGTCGCACCACCGCCCTGCCGACGAGCCGGACGCTCCGAGATAGCCGGGCGAACGCTGATAGGCCTCACTGTGGTGGCCGGGCTGGTCGGCTCCCTCGTCTTCGGTCTGCCCGCACTCGAGACCGGGTCGGGAACCGGCAAGGCACCCCGGTCGGAGGCGGCGCACGGCCACTGACGCGGCCGGCCGCCTTGCCCCGACTGGCGACCCTGGGGTGGTCGGCAGTCGGGTGCATCGATAGCCTCACCGGGCACAGCCCATCGAGTGTGCATACGAGTGAGGACCAGTCGTGCCCCTGACCTTCCTGACGGCCGACCGTGCCTTCGACGGTCGCGACGATCTCGCCGACGGTGCCGCGCTGCCGTACGAGGACCTGAACCGCTGGCGCCGCCCCTACCGCCCCGGCCCCTGGCGGGTCGGAGCCGCAGCGCTGGTGCTGCTGCTCGCCTCGTACCTGCTGTTCGCGGCGGTGATCGTCGCCTTCGCCGGCGCGCTGCCGGGGGCGGGCGTGTGCGTGGGGGCCGCCGCGGTGGTGATCGTGTGCGCGCTCCGGCTGCTCCGGGTGGGCGTCTGGGTGAGCGCGCAGGGGCTGCGGCGGACCGGGTTCTTCGGCACCACCACGCTGCCCTGGGCACGTGTGGCCGCCGTACGGACCGTGCAGCAGCCCGTGAAGTGGCTGGGGACCCCGCGGACCGTCCAGGGCCAGGCCCTGCTGGTCATACCCGTCGACGGTGAGCCGCTGCGCCCGCTGATCACCGACCACAACGCCGACTTCCTCGCCCGCGTGGAAGCGTTCGACATGGCGGCGGACGCCGTCGAGGGCTGGGCGGCCGAGTACGGCTGCTGACGGCCTACCCGAGAGCCGCGGTCCTGCTGCCGTCGGAATCGTGCAGCGAGATGGCCCGCTGCATGGCCTTCCGGGCACGCGGGGTGTCCCGCGCATCGTGATACGCGACCGCGAGCCGGAACCATGACCGCCAGTCCTGCGGCGACTCCTCGGTCTCGGCCCGCCGCTTGGCGAACACCGCGTCGGCGGAGGCCCGGTCGATACGGCCGCCCGGCGTCCGGACGAGCTCGTCGACCGGCAGACCGCCCTCGGCCTCCAGCTCCGCGGCGAGCCGGTTGGCACGCCTCGCGAACCTCGTCGTCTGCCACAGGAACCAGGCGCCGATCACCGGCAGCACCAGCACGGACACCCCGAAGACGACGGTCACCGGCGAGCCGTGCCGGATGAGCAGGACGCCACGGCTGCCGACCAGGACGAAGTAGCCGACCAGAACCGCGGCGAGAGCGAAGTACGTGATCCTTGCGCGCACGGCTACCGCTGCTCCCCGCCCAGCTCCAGGAAGTGCTCCAGCCCGAAGGTCAGGCCCGGGGTGGAGACCACACGCCGTACCCCCAGCAGGATGCCGGGCATGAAGCAGCTGTGGTGCAGCGAGTCGTGCCTGATGGTCAAGGTCTCACCGGCGTCGCCGAAGAGGACCTCCTGGTGCGCCAGCAGACCGCGCAGCCGTACGGCGTGCACGGGCACTCCGTCCACGTCGGCGCCCCTGGCCCCCTCCAGCTCCGTGGTCGTCGCGTCGGGCTGCGGCGCGCAGCCGGCCTCGCGGCGGGCCTCGGCGATCAGCTGGGCGGTGCGGGTCGCGGTGCCCGACGGGGCGTCCGCCTTGTTCGGGTGATGCAGCTCGACCACCTCGACGGACTCGAAGAAGCGGGCGGCAGCCTGGGCGAACTGCATGGTCAGCACGGCGCCGATGGAGAAGTTGGGCGCGATGAGCACGCCTGTCCCCGGGGAGGCTTCGAGCCGTTCGCGGAGCCGGCGGAGCCGGTCCTCGGTCCATCCGGTGGTGCCGACAACCCCGTGGATACCGTGCCGGACGCAGAAGTCCAGGTTGCCCATCACCGAGCCGGGATCGGTCAGTTCGACCGCGACCTGGGCGCCCGCCTCGACGAGCGTCTCCAGTTTGTCGCCCCGGCTCAGCTCGGCCACCAGCTCCATGTCGTCCGCGGCCGCCACGGCCCGTACGGCCTCGGAGCCGATACGGCCGTTCGCCCCGATCACGGCCACCCGCAGCTTGTCCATGGTCCTCACCCTTCGTTGGTCCCGACGCTTCGGCTCATGAGACGGCTTCGTCCAGGCGGGCCGTCTGCTTGTCCTTCAGCGGACCGATCACGGACAGCGAGGGACGGTGTCCCAGTACATCGCGGGCCACGGCCTGGACGTCGTCCGGGGTGACGGCCGCGATCCGCCGCAGCATCTCGTCGACCGACAGCTGCTCGCCCCAGCACAGCTCGCTCTTGCCGATGCGGTTCATCAGCGCACCGGTGTCCTCCAGACCCAGGACGGTGGATCCGGAGAGCTGGCCGACCGCCCGGTGCAGCTCTCCGTCGTCGAGTCCGTGCTCGGCGATCTGGTCCAGCTCGTCACGGCAGATCTTGAGCACGTCGTGGACCTGGCTGGGGCGGCAGCCCGCGTAGACGCCGAACAGGCCGCAGTCGGCGAAGCCCGAGGTGTAGGAGTACACGGAGTAGGCGAGGCCGCGCTTCTCGCGGATCTCCTGGAAGAGGCGGGAGCTCATGCCGCCGCCCAGCGCCGTGTTGAGCACGCCCATCGCCCACCGGCGGTCGTCGGTGCGGGCGAGGCCTGGCATGCCGAGGATGACATGCGCCTGCTCGGTCTTGCGGCCCAGGACGTCGACGCGGCCGGCGGTGCGGAGCGTACGGGCGCCGGTACGCGGTCCGACGGGGAGTGCTTCCTCCTCGCCGAGTGCGCCGGCCCGTTCGAAGGCCGCGCGGACCTGGCGTACGACCTTGTTGTGGTCCACATTGCCCGCGGCGGCAACGATCAGGTGGGTGGGGTCGTAGTGCTTCTTGTAGAAGCGGGCGATCCGGTCCCGGGTCAGGCCGTTCACCGTGTCGACGGTGCCGAGAACGGGGCGGCCGAGCGGGCTGTCGCCGAACATGGTGCGCGCGAAGAGATCGTGCACGACATCACCGGGGTCATCCTCGGTCATCGCGATTTCCTCGAGGATGACGCCGCGCTCGGCGTCCACGTCCACGGCCTCGATCAGCGAGCCGGTGAGCATGTCGCACACCACGTCTATGGCGAGCGGCAGGTCCGTGTCCAGCACACGCGCGTAATAGCACGTGTACTCCTTGGCCGTGAAGGCGTTCATCTCGCCGCCGACCGCGTCGATCGCGGAGGAGATGTCGAGAGCGGTGCGCTTCTGGGTGCCCTTGAAGAGCAGGTGCTCCAGATAGTGGGTGGCGCCGCCCAGCGACGGGGTCTCGTCGCGGGAGCCGACGTGCGCCCAGATGCCGAAGGTGGCGGAGCGTACGGAGGGCAGCGTCTCGGTGACGACGCGCAGACCGCCGGGGAGGGTGGTTTTGCGGACCGTGCCGATGCCGTTCTCGCCCTTGAGAAGGGTTTGGGTACGGGCGACGGCCCGCCCCTCCGAGGAGGGGCGGGCCGTCGGGCGGTGCGATGCGCCCAGGGGGAACGAGGGTGTCACTTGGCAGCGTCGTCCTTCGACTCCGCCGGGGCGCCCGCGGCGGAGCCGCTGTCGGACTCCGTCTCACCCTCGATGACCGGGTGCAGCGAGAGCTTGCCGCGCTGGTCGATCTCCGCGATCTCGACCTGGACCTTGGAGCCCACCGCGACCACGTCCTCCACGTTCTCCACGCGCTTGCCACCGGCGAGCTTGCGGATCTGGGAGATGTGCAGCAGACCGTCCTTGCCCGGCATCAGCGAGACGAAGGCACCGAAGGTGGTGGTCTTCACCACCGTGCCCAGGTAGCGCTCGCCGACCTCGGGCATCGTCGGGTTGGCGATGCTGTTGATCGTGGCGCGCGCGGCCTCGGCGGCCGGGCCGTCGGAGGCACCGATGTAGATGGTGCCGTCGTCCTCGACCGAGATGTCGGCGCCGGTGTCCTCCTGGATCTGGTTGATCATCTTGCCCTTGGGGCCGATGATCTCGCCGATCTTGTCCACCGGGATCTTGACGCTGATGACCCGCGGGGCGTTCGGGGACATCTCGTCCGGGACGTCGATGGCCTCGTTCATCACGTCGAGGATGTGCAGCCGGGCGTCACGGGCTTGCTTGAGGGCCGCGGCGAGCACGGACGCGGGGATGCCGTCCAGCTTGGTGTCGAGTTGCAGGGCGGTGACGAACTGCTTCGTACCGGCGACCTTGAAGTCCATGTCGCCGAACGCGTCCTCGGCGCCGAGGATGTCGGTCAGCGCGACATAGTGCGTCTCGCCCTCGACCTCCTGCGAGATCAGGCCCATGGCGATACCGGCGACGGCGGCCTTGAGCGGCACACCGGCGTTCAGCAGCGACATGGTGGAGGCGCAGACCGAGCCCATGGAGGTCGACCCGTTGGAGCCGAGCGCCTCGGAGACCTGGCGGATGGCGTACGGGAAGTCCTCGCGGGACGGCAGCACGGGCAGGATCGCCCGCTCGGCCAGCGCGCCGTGGCCGATCTCGCGCCGCTTCGGGGAGCCGACGCGGCCGGTCTCGCCGACGGAGTACGGCGGGAAGTTGTAGTTGTGCATGTAGCGACGGCGCGTCTCGGGGGAGAGCGTGTCGAGCTGCTGCTCCATGCGCAGCATGTTCAGCGTGGTGACACCCAGGATCTGGGTCTCGCCGCGCTCGAACAGGGCCGAGCCGTGCACCCGCGGGATCGCCTCGACCTCGGCGGCGAGGGTGCGGATGTCGGTGATGCCGCGGCCGTCGATGCGGACCTTGTCCTTGATGACGCGCTCGCGGACCAGCTTCTTGGTCAGCGTGCGGTACGCGGCGGAGATCTCCTTCTCGCGTCCCTCGAACTGCGGCAGCAGCTTCTCGGCGGCGATGCCCTTCACCCGGTCCAGCTCGGCCTCACGGGCCTGCTTGCCGGGGATGGTCAGCGCCTGGGCGAGCTCGTCGCGGACGGCCTGGTCGAGCGCCTCGAGGACGTCGTCCTGGTGGTCCAGGAAGATCGGGAACTCACCGGTGGGCTTGGCGGCCTTGGCGGCGAGGTCCGACTGTGCCTTGCACAGCGCCTTGATGAAGGGCTTGGAGGCCTCGAGGCCGGCAGCCACGATCTCCTCGGTCGGCGCCTCGGCGCCGCCCTCGACGAGCGCGATCGTCTTGGTCGTGGCCTCGGCCTCGACCATCATGATCGCGACGTCGCCGTCCTCGAGGGTGCGGCCGGCCACGACCATGTCGAAGACGGCGTCCTCGAGCTCGGTGTGGGTCGGGAACGCCACCCACTGGCCACGGATCAGCGCGACGCGGACGCCGCCGATCGGGCCGGAGAAGGGCAGGCCGGCCAGCTGCGTGGAGGCGGAGGCGGCGTTGATGGCGACCACGTCGTAGAGGTGGTCGGGGTTGAGGGCCATGATCGTCGCGACGACCTGGATCTCGTTGCGCAGGCCCTTCTTGAAGGACGGACGCAGCGGGCGGTCGATCAGGCGACAGGTGAGGACCGCGTCCTCGGAGGGGCGGCCCTCGCGGCGGAAGAACGAGCCGGGGATGCGCCCGGCCGCGTACATCCGCTCCTCGACGTCGACCGTCAGCGGGAAGAAGTCGAGCTGGTCCTTGGGGTTCTTGGAAGCGCTGGTGGCCGACAGCACCATGGTGTCGTCGTCCAGGTAGGCCACGGCGGAGCCGGCGGCCTGACGGGCCAGCCGGCCCGTCTCGAAGCGGATGGTGCGGGTGCCGAAGGAACCGTTGTCAATGACGGCCTCGGCGTAGTGGGTCTCGTTCTCCACCAGGAAAATCTCCTCGTCTGCGTCCCTCACCCGTGTGGTGGGGGACGATGGCGGGTGGAGCGCCCGGGTCCGCCCTTCGGTCGCCGGGCCGGTCTTCGATCGAAGCCTCCGGAATCGCCTGTTGCTGCTGTTCCGGCGGCCACTACCGAGGACCGGCGCCTGCGGCGTCGATACGCGGGCGGTGAGGGCGCTCCCCCTCATGGTTCGCTGTGCTGTTCTTCTTCTATGGCGTTCTGCGACCAGACTACAAAGCTTCGGCCGTCGTCACGACGGCTGGAAGAACTCTTGCGTCCGGTTCGTGATGCCGTACGTGACGGGGATACCTGCACATACGGCGAAGGGAGCGGCCCCTGGTGTGGGAACCGCTCCCTTCACGGCGTCTTACTTGGCGCCCGCGGCGCCGCGGCGGATGCCGAGGCGCTCGACCAGCGCTCGGAAGCGCGTGATGTCCCTCTTCGCCAGGTACTGCAGCAGGCGGCGGCGCTGGCCGACCAGCAGCAGCAGACCACGGCGGGAGTGGTGGTCGTGTTTGTGGGTCTTGAGGTGCTCGGTCAGGTCCGAGATGCGGCGGGAAAGCATCGCGACCTGGACCTCGGGGGAACCGGTGTCACCTTCCTTGGTGGCGAACTCGGCCATGATCTGCTTCTTCGTTGCGGCGTCGAGCGACACGCGGTACTCCTCTGATTCGTTTCAGCCGCCGAGTGCCCCTGGTCTGTCACACAGGAGAGCTTCCATGACTCGGGAGGCGGGGCTCGCCGGGGGCGCCGCCTCCGGGTGATCCGGGGGCGCGTACACAAGCGGCCGTCACCGAGAGTACCAGTCCGTCGCCAGTACTCCTGCCCCGGTCGTCGGGACCCGGCTAGCTGGTCAGACCCCGCGCCGAGGCGTACACGTCCAGCACTGCCAGGCACAGCGGCACCAGGGACAGCAGAACGATGCCGTCGAAGATGTCGAGCAGGCGGCCCCAGAAGGGGGACAGCCCCTTGCGCGGGACGATCAGGCCCACGGCGACCAGGAGCGCGGCGCCCGTGGCGATGCTGCCGGTGAACCAGACGGTACGGACGTTGAGCGGCCCGCCGTCGCCGTCCCGGTACAGCGCCTGGAGCGCCTCGACCGGCGGGTCGAGCGCGATGCCCAGGATCAGCAGCAGGATGGTGAGGATGCCCGCGACCAGCAGGCAGGCCACCTGGGAGGTGTAGTCGAAGAGCCGGGCGCGCAGCATCATCGTGATACCGGCGGCCAGCGCCAGCAGCTGTGCCCAGACATTGTCGGAGAAGCCGAGGACGACACCGGCGGCGCCGACGACGAGCGCCGCGCAGCCGGCGACCAGGCCCAGGAGCAGCTCGTGGCCGCGGCGGGCCTGGGTGCCGATCCGTACGAAGTCGACCGACTCCTCTTCCGGCGCCCGGTTGCGGCCGTCGTAGTCGCGGCCCTGGGCGATCTGGTCGGGCGACCGGTATCCGATGGGAAGCCTGGCGAACCGTGCGGACAGGCCCGGCAGCCAGGCGACCACGGCAATGCCGACGACGGCGGTGACGGCGGCGACCTCGCGCGGCGGGGCGTCGGTGAGGACTGCCGCGAACGTGGCGAAGGTGCCGATGGCCGAGAGGAAGGCGGCGGCGACGAACGGTGAGTCACCACGCGGCAGCATCACCACCAGCAGCACGGAGGCGATGAGCACCACGACGCAGCCGACGAGGAACTGCAGCCGGCCGGGGCCCTCCCCCTTGTCCAGGCCGAAGACCCCGGAACCGGCGAGCAGCAGATGGGGCAGTGCGGCGAGCCCGAGCGCGATCGAGGCGCCGCGGTCGTCGTAGACGCGGGCGCGAACGCCGGCCAGTGCGACGAGGGCGATGCCCGTCACGCCGGCGATGATGCCCGGCAGCCGGTGCATGTCGCGGTCAACCGGATTCGAGAACCACAGCGCGAACGCCATCATCACCAGCAGCAGCACGCCGGAGGTCAGGCCCACGGCGTTCATCATCTCGTCGCTCCAGCGACGGCGGTCGCGGCTCACGGCGGAGGCGATCGCATCGGACACGTCGTCGTAGACCGCGGAGGGCAGCGACTCGGCGAACGGGCGCAGCAGGAGCAGGTCACCGTCCAGGATGCGCTGCTCGGCGAGTGAACGGCCGGCGTCCAGCACGCTGCCGTCCCGCCGTACCAAGTGGTAGCCGGTGGGAGAGCCTTCTGCCTGCGACTGACCCGATAGCTGCAGGATCTCCGGATAGATGTCGACGAGTGCGACGTCCTCCGGCAGCGCCACGTCGATCCGTGCGTCCGGCGCGGCGACTGTGACCCGGCAGAAGCCGGTGCCTGCGGTCGTGCTCACCTGGCGGTTCCCCTCGTCCGTGGTGGGTGATGTTGCGCACCGGCGTGACTGCCGGGGGCGGCGGTGCGTCAGCGTACCGCCCGATCGGTTCAATGCCCCCACCCACCCCTGCGGTTGACGGCAGTCAGTAGGATCACCGGCCTGTGCCAATGGCGAGAATGCTTTGGCCGGGGGGACCGTTCAAGAACGGGGGCGGTCCGAACTGCGATCTGCGTGAAGGACTGGTGCCTCGGTGAGCGTGGTCATCGTCAAGCGCCCGCCTCGGGCTCTGCCACCCGAAGTTCCCAGCGAGGAGGTGACACTCGAGCCTCCCCCGGAGTTGCCGCGTGAGGGCGACCAGAACCTGATGATGAACCTGCTGCCCATGCTGGGCATGTTCTCGTCGGCTGCGTTCTTCTTCATGCCGGGCATCCAGCCGTTCATGAAGATCATGGGCGGCATGATGTGCATCTCGGCCGTGGTCATGGCGGTCGTGCAAGTGGTGAAGGCTCGTCAGGGGCCTGCCGGGGAATTGGTGCAGGAGCGCCAGGACTACCTCAAGTACCTCTCGCAAAAGCGCAGGGAGGTCCGGCGCACCGCCCGGAAGCAGCGCGACGCCCAGTTGTTCACGCACCCGAGTCCGGACCAGCTGTGGTCGATCGTGGCCGAGGGCCGGCGGGTGTGGGAGCGGCGCGCCACCGACGGCGACTTCGCGCAGATCCGGCTGGGACTGGGCCCGCAGCAGCTGGCGACTCCGCTCAAGGCTCCGGAGACCGCGCCGGTGGACGAACTGGAGCCGCTCACCGCGCATGCGATGAAGCAGTTCCTGGTCTCGCACGGGAGTCTGGACGGTCTGCCGCTCGCGGTGTCGCTGCGCGCCTTCTACCACCTCACGGTGTCGGGTGAACCCGACACCGTGTACGGAACCACGCGCGCGATGGTGGCGCAGCTGTGCACGCTCCACTCCCCCGAGGACCTGGTCGTGGCGGTTGTCGCCGCGCCGGGCGCGCTGGCGGAGTGGGAGTGGGCGAAGTGGCTGCCGCACACGCAGGACTCCTCCCTGGACGGCGCCGGAACGCGCCGGCTGATTGTCGGGGACCTCGGCGAGATCGAGGAGCTCCTCGCGTCGGAGCTGGAGGGCCGTACCAGGTTCAACACCACGGCGCCGCCGGTGGCGGACACACCGCACGTGGTGATCGTGCTGGACGGCGGCAACATCCCGGTGGACTCCGTGATCGCCGGTGCGGAGGGTCTGCAGGGTGTGACCATCATCGAGGTGGTGCCCGGCGACCTGGACGACATGCGCAGCTCGCTGGCCGTACAGGTGCGGCCCGACAAGCTGGCGCTCGAGTCGGCGAGCGGAGCCGTCTACACCGGCACGCCCGACGTCCTCTCGGTCTCCGAGGCGGAGTCTCTGGCACGCCAGCTCGCCCCGATGCGGGCCGGGACGGCGGATGGTGACGAACCGCTGCTGGCGAACCTGGACTTCACCGATCTGATGAACATCGGCGACGCCGGTGCGGTCGACGTCTCCCGCACCTGGCGGCCGCGAACGCTGCACGAGCGGTTGCGCGTACCGATCGGCATCGGCCAGGACGGCCAGCCGATCATGCTGGACATCAAGGAGGCCTCGCAGGAGGGCATGGGCCCGCACGGCCTGTGTGTCGGTGCGACCGGCTCGGGCAAGTCCGAGCTGCTGCGCACCCTGGTGCTCGGCCTTGCGGTCACCCACTCCTCCCAGACGCTCAACTTCGTCCTCGCGGACTTCAAGGGCGGCGCCACGTTCACGGGTATGTCGGAGATGCCGCATGTGGCGGCGGTCATCACCAACCTGGCGGACGACCTCACCATGGTCGACCGCATGCGGGACTCGATCACCGGTGAACTGCAGCGCAGGCAGGAACTGCTCCGCTCGGCGGGCAACTACGCGAACATCACGGACTACGAGAAGGCGCGCGCCGCGGGCGCTCCGCTGGAGCCGCTGCCGTCGCTCGTCATGGTGCTCGACGAGTTCAGCGAACTGCTGACCGCCAAGCCCGACTTCATCGACATGTTCATCCAGATCGGCCGTATCGGCCGTTCGCTGGGTGTGCACATGCTGCTCGCCTCGCAGCGCCTGGAGGAAGGCAAGCTGCGCGGCCTGGACACCTTCCTGTCCTACCGGATCGGTCTGCGCACCTTCTCGGCGGCCGAGTCGCGGGCGGCGATCGGTGTGCCGGACGCGTACCACCTGCCGAACGTCCCGGGCGCGGGCATCCTCAAGTACGACACCGAGACGATGATCCAGTTCAAGGCCGCGTATGTCTCCGGCCCGTACCGTGCGAGCGGCGGCGGAGGCGGTGGCGGCGGCAGCCGTACGGACCGCCTGCCCGTACCCTTCACCGCGGCTTCCGTCGTCCGGCACATCATCGAGGAGCCGGAGACCGAGCCGGCCGTCCCGCAGCAGGACGACGCCCTGGCCGATACGGTCCTGGACGTCATCGTGCAGCGGATGCAGGGCCAGGGCCCGCCCGCGCACCAGGTGTGGCTGCCCCCTCTGGAGGAGTCGCCCTCGATCGACCGGCTGCTCCCCGCTCTCTCGGTCACTCCGGAACGCGGTGCGCACGCGGCGGAGTACACGGCCACCGGCAAACTCATCGTGCCGGTCGCGATCGTGGACAAGCCGTTCGAGCAGCGGCGTGACGTGATGTACCTGGACTTCTCCGGCTCCGCCGGTCACGGCCTGATCGTCGGTGGCCCGCAGTCCGGAAAGTCCACCCTGATTCGGAGTGCGATCGCCGCGTTCGCACTCACCCACACCCCGTACGAGGTGCAGTTCTACTGCCTGGACTTCGGCGGCGGCGGCATGCTGGCGTTCGACGGTCTGCCGCACGTCGGCGGGGCGGCCTCACGGCTCGATGCCGAGAAGGTGCGCCGTACGGTCTCCGAGGTCGTCGGCATCCTCAACGAGCGTGAGGAGTTCTTCCGCGCGAACAACATCGACTCCATGAACACCTACCGGCAGCGCCGGGCGGCCGGGCAGTACCCGGACCAGGCGTGGGGCGATGTCTTCCTGGTGATCGACGGCTGGGGCACCTTCAAGACCGACTACGAGCAGCTCGACGGGGTCATCCTCGACATCGCCGGGCGCGGACTCGGCTTCGGTGTCCACCTGGTGATCGGCGCCTCTCGGTACACCGAGGTCAGGCCCGCCCTGCGCGACCAGCTGCTGAACCGTGTCGAGCTGCGCCTCGGCGACCCGATGGAGTCGGAGTTCGACCGCAAGCGGGCCGAGAACGTGCCGATGGGCCAGCCCGGCCGCGGTCTGTCCCCGGACAAGCTCAACTATCTGGCCGCCCTGCCGCGGCTGGACGGGTCCAGCGACCCGGACACGCTCGGCGAGGGCATGGCCCACCTGGTGGCCACGGTCTCCGAGCACTGGACGGGGCCGGTGGCGCCGAAGGTGCGCATGCTGCCGACTCTGCTGCGGGTCAACGAGATCCCGAAGGGCGGCGACTTCCCGGAGCGCGGCGTCGCGTTCGGTGTGGACGAGACCACGCTGTCGCCGGCGTTCATCGACTTCGAGACCGACCCGCTGTTCGTCATCTACGGCGAGAGCGAGTCCGGTAAGTCGTCGGTGCTGCGTCTGCTCGCCAAGCAGATCGCCGAGCGCTACCCGGCCGAGAAGGCTCTGCTGGTCGTGGCGGACTACCGGCGCGCACTGCTCGGTGAGATCCCCGAGAGCCACATGTACAAGTACTGCGCCGCCGCGCCGCAGTTGCAGGAGGTCCTCACCGGACTGGCGGGTTCGCTGGGCCGCCGTATGCCGGGCCCGGACGTCACTCCGGAGCAGCTGCGCAACCGCAGCTGGTACGACCTGCCGGACGCGTTCGTGATCGTGGACGACTACGACCTGGTGGCGACGAGCAGCGGGAACCCGCTGCAACCGCTGCTGGAGTACCTGCCGTTCGCGCGTGACCTGGGTCTGCGGCTGATTCTGGCGCGCAGCTCGTCGGGGGCCTCGCGGTCGTCCTTCGAGCCGGTCATGCAGCGCACCAAGGAGCTGGGGGCGCAGGGCCTGATCCTGTCCGGCGACCCGAGCGAGGGCGCGTTGATGGGGAACCACAAGGCGATGCGGCTGACGCCGGGACGGGGTCAGTTCGTGACGCGCAAGCGTGGCGCGCAGCTGGTGCAGACGGGCTGGCTGCCGACGAACTGACGGAGTGGGCCGGGGCTCGTGTTGTGGGCCCCGGCCGGTTCGTCGCGGGGCTCGTGTTGTGGGTCCCAGTTCGGGTCGTCGGGGGTCCGGTTTCGGTCGTCGGGACCCCGGTTCGGGTCGTGGCGGTTCCCGCGTCGGGTCGTGGCGGTTCCGGGCCCGCAGTTCGCGCGGTTCCGCCCGCGGTTCGCGCGGTTCCGCCCGCGGTTCGCGCGGTTCCGCCCGCGGCGCAGAACGACGACGGCGGCGGTGCTCCCTGGAGGGGGCGCCGCCGCCGTCCTTTCATGTCCGGCACCCACTGTGGCTTACGGCCACCGCGATTGTGGCTCGCGGGCGGGTGGCGGGCGGGTGCCGGCCTGCCGTCGGCGTGCCGTAGTGACGGCCGCAAGTCCTGTGGTGCTGGTGCTGAGGGCAGGTTGCGTGAGCGACCGGCTCGCTAGCCGAAGGCGCCGTGCCGTTGGGTGTTCGGCGTCCTCCGCTGCTCCGGCTCCCCGCCATCCCCCGGGGCAGGCTTCCCGTCCGGCGGCGTGGTCTGCGGCGCCGCGGCGGTCTGCTGTGCCCCGGTCCTCTGCTGCGCCGTTGCGGGCCGCGGTGCCGTTGCGGGGTGCTGCGCCGCCCCCGCCTGTTGCCCGGAGGCGGGCCCCTGCTCCGGCGCTGTCGTACGGTCCGTCCGCCCGTCGCGCCCGGGTGCGGTGCTGCCCGCGCCCGGGGAGGCCGGTTCGCGCGGCGGCTGCCCGTCCGCCCCCTTGGCGGGGCTCCGCGCACCACGCGCGATGCCGAGCCCGCCGCGGGGCTTCTCCTTCGCGGGGGCGCTCGTCTCGGGCGGGCCGAACGGGTCGGCCGTACGCGGTGCCGCACTCGGGTTCTGCGGCGCGCTGCGGGCGAGGGACGTCCTGCCGCGCTGCGCGCCCGCGCCGTTGCGCCCCTTGCCGAAGGTGGAGCCCAGCGCGGCACCGATGTGGGACAGGGCGGTCAGCGCGTACACGAGGTTGTAGGCGTTCGCTCCGGAGTCGCGGTCGGGGGACGTCTGCGTCCGAGCCGTATCGGCGGACTCCTCCTGGTGGCGGCCCGAGTCATCGGGGCGCGACTGCAGTTCCATGCGGTCGGCGGCGCTGTCCAGCCCGGCCGCGGCCAGCTCGAAGACGGGCAGCGCGTCGTCGACGCTCTTCTTCAGCCGGGTCCAGTCCTCGCTGAAGGCCTCCGCCGCCGGTCCCTTCCAGTGCCCGGCACGAGCCCCGCCCACCCCGTGGTCGAGGCCGCGGACGACCTCGTCGAGGTGCCGTCCCATCTCCCGCCAGCCGGCGGACGCGTCGCGCAGCGCCTGCGCCTTCTGCTCGCTCACTGCACGCCCCGCATCAGCTCGTTGATCTCCTGCTCGGCCACCTCGGTGTTGAGGGCCCCGGCCTTCAATCCGTTCCCGATCTCGTCCAGACGTTCCTGGAGCCGGCCGATCACCTGCCCCGCCACCTCTGAGAGTTCCCTGAGTTCGGCGTCCGGCCCCTCCGGCGACTCGAGGACGTCGAGCAGCGCCTCCGCGTCCGTACGGCGTTTGAAAGCGGACAAATGACGCCCCAGGTCGTAAGCGTGCAGCTCGAAAGTCGTACCGAGTTTCCGCAGTTCATCGGCATCGACATGGACTTCGTCGGACATCTCTATCTCCCCGGGGTGAAGGGCGCAGCAACGCGGCCGAACCAGGTCTAGCACACGCGTTCACGAGGCCGTTGAGCCGTCCGGGCGGGCCCGGAGGGCTGGCACCGACCTGGGAACGACTTCCTCCGCCTACACGCTCGGGGGACCGTACGCGGTTGCCACCGAAGGGGCGCCCGATGGTGAGCCGAAGGGCGGGCCGGCGGACGGGGCGACGATGGGCCGGTGGGTCTCTGCGGGTTGTCCATCGTGCAAGCGACGGTCTGTCACGCGGCTGTGACGGGTGACTGGTTGACGGTGCGTTCGATCGAATCGCTAGACTCTGGAACGGCTGTGGCAATAGTGAGTGCGGAGTTCGAACGGGGTGCTGATGAGCCGCGAGCAGGAGATCGACGACTCCGAACTGATGGATGTCGCCCATGACTCGGAGCAGGCCCACAGACTGCACAAGGCCCTCCGGACGCTGGCCGACAACCCGTCGGTGGACGGGCCGCTCAAGGACATGGCGAAGAACGTTCTCTCCGGCCGGATCGGGATGCGCGACGCCCTGCAGACGGAGTCGTACATGGACGCGATGGGTGCCCGGATGACGGAGATCCGGCGAGCGGCCGAGGCGCAGACCCCCGAGGAGCGCGAAGCGCAGCGGGGCCAGGTCGAACGCTGGCGCGAGGCGCAGCGCGAGGAGGAGGAGCGGGAGCGCGCGGAGCGCGACGGCCCCACGCAGTTGCCGGGCCGACGGCCGCGCGGCGGCCCGAGCCACCGGCCCTAGAGCGGCCCGAGCCCCGGCCTGCGGCGGACGGAGAGCTCGCCCTGTCAGCGCTCGCCGGCGCGAGCGCATCGAGCGCATCAACGTGAACTCGGCTGTGCGTATCCGTGGGCAACCACCAGAGAAACGGGGGATGTTGTGGGACTGGATGGACTGCAGAGCGATGTCCAAACCCTCAAGACCGAGGGCGCGAGCCTGGCGAAGGTCGGCAAGGACTTCGAGAAAGCGGTGACGACGTTGATCGACGGTCTGCATCACCTGGGCGGGGGTCCGCCGAGCAAACCGCCTCAGCCCGGCAGCCAGCCCGCCGCCCCCTCGACGGCACAGCAGTTCGTGACCGGTCTGACGACGCTGGACAGCAAGTCGGGTGCCCCGCCGTGGGGTGATGACGACATGGGGGAGAAGTTCGGTGTCGTCTACGAGGGCCTGCGTGACGGCATGTACGAGTCGATGGGTCATATCGCCGCCAAGCTGCAGGAGATGGGCAACGCGTTGAAGGACATGGCCAAGAACCACGAGGCCAATGAGGACTTCAACCATTCGCTGATGCAGCAGCACATCGATAACTCCCAAGGCTTGAACAAGGCCATCACGAACTTGAAGTCGCCTCACCACTGACACCTGTGGGGGCGGACTTGGCCCTGCGGGAGGCCGGACCGGCCCCTGCGGGAGGCCGGACCGGCCCTGTGGAGGCCGGAGATCGCACGTGTATAGCTACGGGGGAATACGACCGTGTTGATGCTGCCCGACTCGCTCGAGTGGGTTCTGGAGATGCTCGGCTTCCAGTGGCCGACAGCCGACGAGGACAAGCTGATCGACTCCGCCCAGGTGTGGCGGCAGTTCGCGAGCGACGTCGAGGGACTCCAGGTACGGGGCACGGCGGCCGCGGGCAACGTCCTGTCGGAGAACTACGGCGACTCCATCGAGGGCTTCAGCACCGCCTGGCAGAAATTCTCCGGCACCGGCTCCGGCTATCTCGACGAAGCCCGCAACGCGGCAGAGATGATCGCCTCCACTCTGGAGACCGCGGCGTACCTCGTCATAGGCATGAAGATGGCGGTCATCGCGCAACTCGCGCTGCTGGCCTTCGAAATCATCGCCGCCCAAGCCGCGGCCCCCTTTACCCTCGGCCTCTCAGAAGTCGGCGCCCTGGCCGCTACCGCCGCCACCCGTATCATCTGTCGCAAGATCATCAAGGAGGTCGCTCAGCAGCTGCTGCAAGCGGCTCTGGAGGCGGCCAAGGAACCGTTCGTCTCGGCCTTGCAGGCGATCATCTCCGACGTCATCTCGCAGACCGTCAACCAGAACTTCGGTGCCCAGAGCGGCTACGACGCGGGTCGCACCGCAAAGGCCGGCAAAGACGCCGGCGTGGACGCCTTCAAGCAGACCGGCCAGACCCTCGGTGAGTCCCTGCGCGACGGCTCCGCGGGCAAAGCCGGCCGCCATGCCCGTAGCGGACTGGAGTCCGCTGCCGGTCGGAACGGGGGCGACGGTGACGATGGTGGCGGGGACGGTGGCGACAGCAGTACGTCGGCGAACGGCTCGTCGGGCTCCTCATCGGACTCGGGTTCTTCCTCGGGGTCGTCGTCGGGGTCGTCGTCGGGTTCTTCCTCCGGTTCTGCCTCGGGTTCCTCGTCGAACTCCTCCTCGGGAACGTCCGGTGCGACGTCGAACGGCTCCGGCACGTCATCCGGCTCGTCGTCCGCGGACAGCAACTCGTCCGGATCGGACGGGGCCGGCCCCGGTCGCACGGCCCCGGACACAGGAACATCCTCCGACTCGCCATCGTCCGATGCGCAGAGCACATCCAACAGCTCATCGGACAGCGGGACGCCATCGACCGCGTCCCGCGGCGCGGTGGACCCGTTCAGGGATGGCTATCAGGCATACGCGGACAGCCTGAACAGCGGGCAGAACGGCGCCGCCGGCCCCGATACGTCATCGGCTTCGGACAGCGGGACGCCGGAAAGCGCGCCGGACGGGAACCGCCCCGCCGGCGGTGAGCCGACGACGTCGGCGGACAACGGCGCACCTCGGGGCGAGAACGTCCAGGCCAACACCACGACGACGGCCGACACCGGGGGCACGCCGCGGGACGAGAACGCGCCGAATGCTGGGGACAACGCCCGCTCCGACCCCTCCGAGCCCTCGTCGACGTCCGCCGACAGGTCCTCCACGCCGGACCCTCGTAGCGCATCGGCCACCCCCGACGCCACGCGGCCGGACAGCGCTGAGACCCCGGAGAACTCCCGTCCTGCCACGAGCGACCCCGGGCCCACTACGTCGCCGTCGCCTGATACATCTCCGCAGTCGAGCCCGACGCCCAGCGGTGAGCCGAGAACCCCGACGTCCAGTCAAGGGCCGACGCCCGACAGCGGCAACCAGGCGAATACCCAGACCTCCCCCACCCCTGCCACGTCGAATGACAACGGGCAGGCCCAAAACGACAACGGTGGCCAGAGCTCCTCGCGCCCGAGCGCCCCGCACGCGTCGATGCCGAACAGCGGTGGATCCGACCGTGCGCCCTCCAACCCGTATCAGCAGCCGGGCCCGACGCAGTCTCCCGACCCGGACGACGAGGGCATGGCCCTGCAGGGCTCGGCCACGGCCACGGCTCCGAGCCCCACCGTCCCGCCGCAGACCGATCCCACCCCGAGCACCCCGCAGACGAACACACCGCAGAACACCCCGGGCCCCATGCCGGGTGCGACTGCCACACCGCAACCGGCACAGCAGACGCCGGGAAGTACGTCGACGTCACCGCGGCCCACCACCCCTGACCAGAACGTTCCGCGCCAGACGCCACCGCGACAGGACCCGCGCACCAGTCCCCCACGGGGCGACTCCCGCCAGGCCACGCCCCGCGACGGAACTCCGCGCATCGTCGACAGCTCGCGCCGGGAAGAGACGTCCCGCCCGTACAACCCCCGCCTGGACGGCCCGCGCCGGGAGGACACCACACCGCCACACGACCCAGGCCTCGACGGCCCCAGCCGGGACGAAGGATCGCGCCGGGACGACCCCCGTGCGGCGACCCCGGATGTCGCTCCGCAGCGCCCGGACAGCCGGCAGCAGCAGGACGGCCGGCACACCGATCAGCCCGGCCACCAGAGCCAGAGCCCAACCGCACAGCCCCGGAGCGACCGAGCTCAACCGCACCCCGGCAACCAGCCGCAGCCGGACGCCCGGCAGCCCAGCCCTGAGCAGCAGCCGACCCCGCCCACCCAGGGCGATCCAACACCCGAGCAACACGATCCTTCGCAGCCTGAACCGGACACCGCGGAGAACAACAAGCCGAACGCCGACAGTCTCGATGCCATCCGCAATGACCTGAACACCCACCCGGGTGGGCTGCTGCCGCCCCACCCGTACGACCAGCAACAGCTCGAGAACGCCTTTCCGCGCAATCCCGACGGCACCCCGCAGCGATTCGCCAACCCCTTCGAGCCCTGGGGCCAGCTCCAAAACGACGGCGGCCTGCAGATGCCCGGCCGGTCCAACAACTGCGCCGACTGCGCCAGGTCGTTCCTCGAAAGCTGGTACGGCGATCCACAGGTGTCCGCACCGCGCACTCCCGACACCAATCCGGACGGTGCCCCGGACACGACGTCAGCGGAGAACAACTCGGCAGAGAATCAGGCGCGTTGGGCCGGTGCTCCGTTCACGTACGCCGGTACTGACATCCCCAACGCCTACAACAGGGTCGCTTACGACCTCTATCACTCCGGACACGGCTCTGCCGCCCTCATCGCGGTGTCATGGCCCGGCGGCGGGGGCCACGCCTTCAACGCCGTCAACTACCACGGATACATCGTCTGGGTGGACGCCCAGTCCGGGGTAGTAAGCCAAACTCCTCCGTATCCGCAGGCCGAGGGCCTTTGGTACATCCCCTTGGACGCCGACCGCGAACCGCTGTACCCCCCGCAGCAGCCGGCCGACGGCGCGCAGCAGAACGACGGCACCCAGACAGAGGCCCCGACGACCTCTGACGACGCTACAACCGCGGGTTCCCCGAGCCCCGACAACAGCAGCACGACCACGAACACTCCGCAGGCCCCCGAGCCTTCAACCACGACAGGCCAAGCGGACACCCACACCGACAACCGCGCCGCACCACAGACACTCACCCCCGACACCACCGAGCACCAACCGACACCGACCCCGAACACCGCACCGCCCGAGTTGTCCTCAACACCCGAGTCGGGCCCAAGGCACAACGACCCGACCAACACCGAGCCCCCGGCCGAGTCCCCCCGTCCGGAAACGAGCACCACCCCGGACACCGACACGACTCCCGAGACGGACACGCCTTCAGAGACGGACACGCCTTCGGAGACGGACACGACCCCGGACTCGGAGACAACTCGCGACAACGAGCAATCCCCGGACAGGGAGACTGACACCACTCCCGACGCCGACACCGACATGGCCTCTGACCGGGATGGACAACACGCGACGGAGCCGGGCGAGCCGACGTACCCCTCCTCGGACACCCGCCCGTACGACCAGGACCCCGGCGGTGTCCGGCGCCCCGACCCCCGCGATCAGCAAGCTCTGGAAAACAGCGTCCCGCGCAACCCCGACGGCACCCCGCAGCGCCACCCGGACCCCCATGAGGGCAACTGGGTCCGCGATGTCAACGGCCAGGACCCCAACGAGCCCGGCCGCAACAACAACTGCGCTGACGGCGCCCTCTCCTTCGCCGACACGTACTCGGGCCACCCCACCGCGGCGGCTCCCCGCACGCCCGACCTCAACCCGGACGGCACGCCCTCCGACCGAGGCGAAACCGGCGGCCGCGACCGAATAGAGATCGCTCTCGGCGCCCGGTTCACCGACCAGGGCGATGGCCCCGAAGCCTTCAACCGCCTGGAGACCACACTCCTCAACAGCGGCCACGGCTCCCAGGCCGTGATCATCACCCAGGACGCCAACGGCCGCTCCCACGCCTGGAACGCCGTCAACCACAACGGTCAGGTCACCTACGTCGACCCCCAGACGGGCCAGCGCAGCAACACGCCGATCCACAACGGCAACAACGGCGTCTTCGCCATCCCCGTCGACGCAAACCGCCGCCCATTGCCGACCAATTCCGGTCGGGAGGGTTCTCGAAACAACGCTGTCGACGCATCGCGCCAGGTCTCGAATGAACCGGGACAAGGAGACCGTCGATCCAGCGAACGTCCGGCCGGATCAAGCAACACACCCCGGCGAGGCGAGCCCGAAACATTCCACGGTGTCCACATGGACGATTCGCAAAGCGCTTTGCGCGAATCGAACCATGTCTACCAAATCGACCTCGACACCGTTCATAACTTCCTCGATGGTCGAGTGGATGACGGCAGCTTGGGGGATTTCCTAAGAGACGTCGCGCAACAGAGCAGCAGCAAGGAGACCAAGGAACGACCGCTGGGAGAGAAGGTTCGCCTCACTCACAGCACTCTTGTCGACAGGCTGCCAGGCTTCGGAGACCTTCCGCGCGGAGAACGTGCAGCAGTCGTCGCAGCGGTCGCCCGGATCAGTCTCAGCTTCCATCGTGAAATCTCTGCCGGCGTGAGTCCTGAGAGATCTGATTCCTATAACGGGGGCGCTCCTGCGGCAGGGCAGCGGGAAGTGTCCCGTGCGACTCACTTCAGCGCGGGACATGCGGCAGGAGGCGGCAGTGTCGGGACGCCGAGCCGCGATGCCAGAACCGGTCTCGTCGGACACCGGGCCCAACAGGCCGCCGAAGAGGGTGGTCACGGTGACGATCCGGACCAAGTGCGAAGGGCCGTGGCCGACGCCAACAGGAATTTCCTGCAGAACCGCAGGGAATTCGGGCGCGGAGAATTCCGACCGGACCTTTCGCAACGTAACTTTGCCGTCCTGGAAGTGGTCGACCCAGACACAGGTGAAATCAGTTACATCGCAGATTCGTCGGTCCCTGGACGGAATTCCTTCAAATGGCGGGGCGAACACTCCGAGCCGTTTCTTGGCGAAAACAACCGGGCGACCAGCGAAGGCAGCGGGAAGAATTACAGGCCAATCGGGCTGTACACGGAGCGTGAGCCATGCGGTGATGCCAGTGGCGGCGTCGGCTCGAACTGCTCCCGCTACATTTCATCTGACCTTGAACGACCGCTCGGCGTTCCCCGAGGCCAGGGTGAGACGCCCGCCGACGGCCAGGGAAATAGCGTAGAGGTCTCCTACGCCGTCGGGTATCGCCACGGCGCCCTGGTTGACGAGGACCAAATACGCGCTGAGCTCGGTGAGGAGGGAGTCGAACAGGCGAGGGCTGAAGCGGAAAGGCGAATGAATGCCGATTTCCAGCGGAACGTGAACAAGATTCTCGACGTCTGGGACCGTTTGGTGACGTCCGGTCAGCTTAGTCCGCCTTCTCCGCAACCAGGGCCTGCTTCAGGGGATGCGGACAACCCGAATTCGTCCCCACCCGACCCGGCCCGTACGCCTCCGCCCACACCGGCGGGCGCGCCCACCCCCGCACGCACACCTCCGCCGGATCCGGCCGGTACGAGACCGCCCGAGCAGGCAGGAGCCGTCTCCAGGCCGCACAACCGCAACGCTCCGTCACCAACCGTCCTGGCGCCCGAGGGGCATCCGGCACGCTCCGACGCACCGGACGCGACCACACCGCTGGACGCCGACACGACCCGGGACAGAGCCGCAACACCAACTGCGGGCACCACTCCGGACGCCGACATCGCACGGGATACGGACTTCCACGCGCCCCATGCCACGGACCGAACAGAGTCGGTTGAGCCGACGCTCCTGTCCTCGGACACCCGCTCCCACGGCCAGAACCTGGGTGCCGTTCCACGTCCCGACCCAAGCGATCAGCAGACCCGGGGCAGTTCAACCCTCCCCAACATTCCCGCCACCGAAGGCCGGCCCAGCAGCGGCAACTCCACCAACCGATCCGGACAACCCACCAACCCCCGAGGGGAAGTAGCCGCTGCCCCCGCCGCCACCAGCCGCCCCGCGGCGGAAGCTCCTACTGGGGCTCAGCGCGACAGCGGCCGTCCACCGGAACCCACCACCCCGGCCGACGGTCCCGCACAGCGCCTCGCCGACCAACGCACCCCCAACGACGCCCGCAATTCCCCTTCAAACAGCGACGATGGAATCGCGCAGTCGCCCGCAACAGGCAACAACTCGGAAGAATCCAATCGTTTCAAGAGGCTCTGGCAGGCTGTCACCCATTCCGCGCCCGACCAGCCCATGGAAGTGACCGACAACGTCGACCGTCCGGACTTCATGGACCCGGCCAAGCATCCTGACCGTCTGCCCGACCGATACGGCACGCCGCTCCAGCTCCCGGACGGCACTCGCATGCCGCTCTTCGACGGCCCTCCCACACGCGAACAGACCCAACAGGGAGCCCTCGGCGACTGCGGCATCATCGCCGCCCTGGGTGCGATCGCCAGTAGATGTCCGGAAGCGATCCAGGACTGCATACGAGAAACCGAGGACGGGAACTATGAAGTCCGCTTCCATGAGACGACGTCCGAAGGCAACCATGGATACTACGTGCCAACCGGCCGGATCGTTACTCTGACGGTCACACCCGAATTGCCCGTATACGACCTGCTTCCCAATTCAGCGGCTTTCGCCAACACCGCCACCACCGGCGTCGCCTGGGCAGCGATCATGGAAAAGGCGATTGCCGGACTCGATCAATTGTGGACTCCGGAACAGCGCGCGTCATGGAATCTCACCCACGGAAGAAGAAAGGAAGGAGACAATATACCTGAGGGCTATGTTCGGTTGGGGCAAGGATCCAAATCATCGGATCGAGCGAGGCTGCTCAGTGAAATCACGGGACGCACCTCGACTTCCTTCGACTTTCCTACGGGATATGATCACCAAGGGCGCACCGCCGACCGTCAGCTGCTCGATCATCTCCGGGAGAGGCTCAGCGAAGGAAGCCCGGTGGTGATCGGCACCCGGAGCCGCGGAGTGGTTGAGTCCGAGATGGAGAAAGATCTATTGAGCTCGCATGCATACGAAATCGTCTCCATCGACAGCCGTGGACGGATCCAACTCCGAAACCCTCATAACACGAATCATCCCGAACCGCTGACCCTCAAAGAATTCAAGGAATACTGTATGCCCACGTATGCAACTTTGGAGGAGCGGTGAGCGTGAACACGGTACACCTCTGGCACGGCATTCAAGCGAGCTCCGACTCCGGCAGATTCTCTGTCATTTACGTGAGTGCGCGACCGGGCCAAGAAGTGAAGGTACGTCTTTGCGTCGTCTCGGACGAAGAGCATCGCTACACGCTCAACATTGGCGACACCTTCCCTGTACGCGACGAGATCTGGCAGCTCTCTCGTGTCGAAGACCTGCCCAGCGACGACTGGACTGTTGTCCTCGACAAGGTCTCTCCCTCTCCCGAAAGTGCTCCTTCTCCGGCGTCGTCATGATGGGAGGGCGAACGAGAGGTCTTCCGGCTGTAGTCGAGTCTTGGAAATGGTGAGGGTCAATGCCCGAAGTTCCTGCCGGTCCGAGGGAGGTGGCCCGACTGTGGCTGGAGGAGGATCGCTCCTTCGGCGGGACGCTGTGGGTAGTGGGCCCTGCCGATAGCGGGAAGAGCCGTCTCATCGACGAGATCGGGCACGCAGTCCCGGGCGCGCTGGTCATCGACTGCGCTGGGCTGACTGCTGAGCAGGTGGCGGCAGAGGCGTTGCAAGGGCTCGGTGCCCCGGAGGAGTTGCCCGCCGAGGCGGTCCTGTTGCTCAAGAACGTCCAGCGTGCCGGCCCCCTGTTGACCTCTTCCGAACCCGACCGCATCGGACGTGGGTTGGCGGTTCATTTGAGCCTTGTTGTCAAGGTGCCCACGATCATCGAGTGCGACCGCCCACGAACGGCTGGTCTCTCCCCTCGCGTGATCGCCCTTGACGAAGCCGAAAGGAGACCGCGGGCAGCGATCCCGGAAGACGCGGAGATGCTCGTGGCGTTGGCGGCCGCCCAGACACGGCGTGTTCCCCTCGCCGTATGGGATGTTCTGGCAGCGGCTATGGACAGTTCTCACGACGGGACGGGCAGTGCAGACGCCGTCGCGACGTTCGAGGAACACCTTCGTGTCACCCGCGACGACAACGGCGCACTCATCAACGTGAGCTTCCGCGACGATGCCCTGCGCCGGAGCCTCAACGTGGAATCCGCGACGGGCCGCCGCTCATTCTCCCGAGCCCATGCTCGGATCACGGAAGAGCTGTTGCGGAGGGTGTCCGGACTGTCCGTGGGTTCCTCATGGGCCTCCGCCGGAGACGCGGGGGCCTACGCAAGTGAGGCACTGCCGGTCCATGCAGCGCTGGGCGGGGTGCTGCCGCAGCTGCTGGACAACGCCGACTTCCTCGTCAGCGTCTCCCCGTACGCGTTGCGACAAGGGCTCGCGCTGGCCTACCCCGATGGCGTCCCACAAGGGACCTTCGTATCCGCCCTCCATTACATGGAGTCTGAAGGCGTCATCACCGACGACCAGGGTGAGTGGGCAGCATGGCTTCACCACGCAGCTGTCACGCTCGGCAGGACCAGGCTGGCCGAAGAGATCGTCGCCAATGGCGTGAACATGCCCTGGCGCACCCTGTGGTCCCGATGGAGGCCGCCGGGCCAGTTCGGCACCGTGCTCGGTCAGCCAGGGCCGGTTGATGAGATCACCGCTGTCACCTCCGACGCTCGCCCAGCACTGGTGACGCGCCGTGACGTGTACGACGAACTGGTCGACGACGAGTTGGACTGCGAAGGCATCTATGAAGAGTTCCTCTTCACCCTCGATGACGGGAGTGCCCTGTACGGCCCCCAACGGGTGGAAATCCCGTCCGGAGCACTTGAGAACCAACAGGTCCCTGGGCACTCCTACGAGGTGCTTTCAACGGATGTTTCCCAGGCGGCGGCTCCGCGGATGCCCAATAGTGTTTGGGCGGGAACCGCTCCGGCCGAGGGTCTCCTCGCGTTGGGCGGGCGCGGCGGCGTGTTCGTCATCGAAGTCCTGGACGACAGGCTGCCGCCGGATCCGACAGCCGCGTGGGGTGAGTCACCGTTGGCCGGGCCCCATACACGTGCTGCCACTTGGGCATTGCCGACCTCTGTTCCCCTATCAGGACAGCCTGACCGTGGCTGGCTGGAGGAGTCGTTCGGGCCGGGTATCTGTCGGCCTGTCCCGGACCAGGCACTCCCCCAGGGCCTCGCCCACGACCTGACGCGCCGCTTGCTGAGCGAGACCGGGCTCCCCTGCCTGGGTGGGTTCTTCGGACTGGAATTGGTCGTCGCCGATCGGCAAGGTTTCGAGAGGCGCGATTGCCCGCCCGAAATCTCCGACACAGTGGATGGTCCGTGCTTCCTGGTCGGTTCCTGGATGGGTGCGGAGCTCCTGGTGGCCGGGCACAGCGGTCACGTGATCGTGGGACCGGCACAGCGTCGGCCGTCTCAGATCGCAGCCTCCCACCTGGGACGCTTCCTCACTTGTGTCCGGCTCTATCACGAGTACCGAGTGACGACCTTCAGCTGCCCTGCGGAGACCGACGATGTCCGCCGCAGCCTGCTCGCCTGGTGGAGCACAATCGATCCCTCGATCGAAGGCGTACCGCACTACAAGACCCTTGCTGAGGGGAGCCGCTTCAGGCTCGGCGAGGAAGTGTTGCGACAGTTTCCACCACCCAGCTAGTTCCGTACGGGACGAGCGGACAGCGCAACTGTGGTACTCGAGCTGCGGAATGCACCGATTGCTGCCGTCGGTAACGGAGAGGCTCATGGCCGAGGCAAGCCCGCCAAAAGGCGGACGACAGGTGCCGGCCAACGCTGAAGAAGCGCTGGGAACCGCCCGGAAAACTACGGCCACGCCCCGCCTCCCTGGATCCGGGATCCGAACGGCCGGGGATTCGCGTCGTAGCTTCTTCGTGGGGCGGCTCCTCCCACGACAGAGAGAAGACCCGGACTCCGTCCTCGGTGGCATGGACCATCACAACGACCGCTGCGGCCCGCTCGTTGAATACGGGCTACCGCGACGACACACGACGAGAGACTCGAGCTCTGCATGACTTCAGAAAGCTCACCCACCCATCCTCAGGCCGTACCGACCGCCGTGCCGACCAGCGCCGAGGAAGCCCTCGGGATGGTGCGGAGTAAATATGGGCAACCCCTTACCCACGATGGCACCCCCGCCCCCATGCACGTCCACGAATTCGACATCGGCTACCTGGTGTACGCCACCTTCCCACCGCCCGCCCCCGACGCCGCTGGCCGACCCCGGCCCGCGCAGCCCGGCGGAAGCCATATCGTCGTGGCCAAGGACACCGGCGACACTTTCACCGTCCCCAACTACCCGGTCGAGGCTGCCATCGCCGTCTACCGAAAGCAGCACCGGCCCAACGCACAGTGAGTACGAGACCTCACTCAGGCAGCTGCGCTCAGCGCCTCGGGCGCCGGCTCGGGTCCGGGCGTCCGAGGTGCCCTTGCTCCCGCTGCGCCTCCCCCAACCACAGGTGCGGTGGCGACCACTGCTGAACTGCCGCCGTGAGCACGTCACGGCTGCCGGGCGCCACCGGCAGCCGGTAGCGCAGCCGGGGCAGGCCCGGGCCGATCGGCTCCTCGTCGCGGACCAGGGCCCACAGCACCGGGTCGCGGTCATCGATGGGGCCGCTCGGGCACAGTTCGACGGAGTACTGCTTCGTCCGTCCCATCTGGCTCCAATGGAGGCCGACTCCGGCCAGCGCGGCCCAGGGCACCACCTGCTGCGCCCTGCCGTTGTGCAGCCACACTCCTGTTCCGTCGAAGGCCACCGTCACGCGCCTGCCGTGCCAGATCGGGATACCGAAGATCACCCCGAGTGCGCCGAGTACAAGCATGAACAAGCACCCGATCACACCGCCCACGGAGAGTTCTCCCCGTGTTGTTCCGGTGGCGAGCATGACCAGTCCCACCAGACCGGCCAGGCCCACCAGGATCAGGAACAGGCAGATGGGGAGACCCGTCATCGCGCTCCGGCGTCCCGTGCGCACAACGACGGCGTTGGGGGCGGGGGTTGAGGCATGTGGTGTAGGCGTGGACATGGTGCGGGAGTGTACGCAAGCCCCGGCGGGGCTCTCCCCCGTGCCCCGTAGGATCTGGGCCATGACGGGAACAGCATCAGGAACGGGATCCGGAACGGGATCGCGCTCGGAATACGGCGGGGACGAAGCCGACCGCGCCGAGCGGCTGCGCGCCGGTTTCCAGAGTCAAGGGGCACCGGGCGTCACCGCGGATGCCGAGCGCCAGCTCCGGCAGAAACGCCTCATCTACACCGTGATCGGCACGCTGTTCGCCGTGCTCGGCCTCGTCCTGATCGTCGTCCGCCTCATGCGCGGCGACGGTGCGGGCGCCTGGCTCGGGTTCTATGGCGCGGGCGCGGTTGTCGCGGCCCTCGGTGCCCTACTCGCGCGGCGCGCTTCGCCCCGATGGGCGTTCGCGGTCATCGTCATCGGCGGCGCTGTGATGGGACTCGGCGACCAGGTGGGGCACTGAGACCCCTCGGGCTACGCTGACGGAGCGCAGCCCGCCCAGCGCTGCTCGCGGTGATGAAGTGGGCAGAGCTGACGGCACAGTTCACCAAGACCGTCATGGCTCTCACCGCGGCCCTCACCTCGGCTCGGCGCTCATGGGCGCGACATTCAACGCCGTCAAGGACTTCCCCGAGGTCGGCGGCGGATACGACCACAAGGCGGTGGGACGTGGAGCGATACGACCACCAGGTGGGCGGCTTACGACCGCGGGCTGACCGACCTGCGGTGGTCGGTCACGGGGCTCTCGGTCGCCGAGCACGGAGCGGCTTCGCCTGTGTCAGTGCCATGGGGCATGATGCCAGGATGAATGATCCACGGGGTGTCATGTGCCGCGGCACCGGCAACTTCCTTACCAGCGACGGCAGTACGGTGCGCACCTTGCCGCCCGTCCGGGGGCTGCGGCCTGCTGTCCGGCATGCGCCGGCCGCCGACTCAGCCCGGATACCACCTCTGCTCATTGCACGCGAAGACCTCACCGTCTGACACGGCGAATCATCGGCGAAATGGCGGTGACGTACGGCCGCCTCGAGGCCAGTTTCAGGAGGACCCAATGACACAGCCTGGTCAGCCCGAGTCCGAACGCCCAGTGCCCACGAGCACGGAGGAAGCACTGGCGATCGCACGCACCTGCTTCCAGCCCAGGTGTCCGGATGGCAGCCTCGCACCCCTGAATGTGCAGGAGTTCGACCTCGGATATCTCGTGTACGCGACTTTCCCGCCGCGTCCGGATCCCACTGTGCCGCCGGAGCAAGGTGGCAGCCATCTCGTGATCTCCAAGGCGACAGGCGAACTCGGTTACGTCCCCAACCTTCCCCCGGAGGTGGCGATACCCCTCTACCGCAAGCACTACGGCCCTCGCGCATAGAGGTAGATGAAGCGGGCGGCTCAGGACGGATGACGGGGAGATCATGAGCTGCCAGACCAGGCACAGGCCTCCGAACCGCACCCCACGTCGATGGGCTGACACCTCGCTGTGTGCGCTCGCCGCGTGTGGCGGATGGAACGGCCGGGCCTGGACCGACCCCGTGTGCCTGCCACGCTGTGCCGTACGACGCGACCACATCGCCGGACACACCTTCGAGGCGGGGCGTTCCTCCCCTGTCTCCTCCCCCGTCTCCTCACCGAGCCCGACCGGGCATGCTCACGGACCGGGCGCGCGGCCGTCCGTGCCGCGGAGCTCTTCCGGCTCTCAGAGCCGGAGGGCCTCCGCGAGGCCGAGGCCGATCATGGCGACGACCAGCACCATGAAGCCGAGCCGTGTCCGGCCGCGGCGGCTCAGTTCGGCCATGGCGGCGCACACCACGATCGCCCCGGCGAACAGGGCGATGGTCGAGGCAGGTGCGTCCCTGGCGATCGCCTTCACGAGCCCGGAGATCGCGCCGGCCAGGAAGACCAGGCCCACCAGCACGTAGGCACGGCGGGTGGTCTGCGGATCGGTGCTGTTTCTCTGTTCACGCAACATGGCACGCCGCTCACGAGGAGTCGATGTCTCCCACTGGAGGGCGAAATTCTGCTTGCGCTCGAAGTCGTCGTTGCCAGGTGCGGTCATGGGGCGACAGCGTAACGACCCGACCGGGGATCCTTGGGGTCAGGTCAGTCGGCGGGTACGGGTACGAGTACGCGTACAGGCACGGGTACCGATACGCGTACGGGTACCGGTACATGTACGGGCATGAAGCGCGCGCCAGGCGGTCAGGCCCGTACCGTCAGCGCCAGTACGGCGGCCCAGGCCAGTTCCACGGCGAGCGCGCCGAGCAGCCACGGCCAGCTGCGGTTGCGCCGGGCCCGCACGGCGAGAATGCCGGTCGCAACCGTGAGCGGCACACCGATACCCGCCACCACAAGGGCCGCGACGCTGTAGCGCGACGGATCGGCGAAGGTGCCGATCACCAGCATGACGAGGCAGGCTCCACCGATCATGACCGCAAGGAGTACGGCCAGCCCGAGAGCCTGGCGCCAGATGCGGTCCCAGAGTTCGGTATCGGGGGTCCTGCCAGTCGGACCGTTGGCGCGCGAGCTGTTGGCGCGCGAGCCTCGAAGATCAAATCGGACGTCGTCATTCCTGTTGTTCGACACGCCCTGTAAGGTACCCACCGCCTCGGTGGTGCGAAAGCGGGCACCGGGCCTGAAGCAGCGAAAGCACGATGTGCAACTCTCGGGGGTTTCATGGATTTCGACGTCGAGCACAAGGATCTTGATGCCTTCGCGGAGCAGATCAGGCGGGCCGCGGAGGATCTTGAGCAGGCCAAGCGCTACTGCGCGGAGCACAGCAACATCGCCGTCTCCAATGAGGGACTCATCAGCATGTGCCTGACCACGCACACGGCGACGGTCCAGCAGGTGACGAACGCACTGAAGAAGACCCAGGAGATCGTACGGAGTTCGGGCCGCGAGATGGCCGCCTCGGCGAAGTACTACCGCGAGACCGACGAGGCGAATGCGGCCAAGGTCGACGCGACGTACCCCGCGACCAAGCGGTAGCAGCCGCCGACAACGAGAGATTCGACGATGTCCGGATTCGCAGACACCGCAGAGCCGACGACGTTCCTCAAGCCTCCGAACCCCCCGGAGGAATTCTCGCAGGGCCTCCTGCTGGACACGTTCAACGATGCCAGCGACCTGATGAGCCCGACGTACTGGATCACCGAAGGCTACAACTTGATCTTCGGTTTCAATCCTCTCGACGAGGTGATCCAGTGGTTCGCCGGCGACTGGGAATCCTTCGCCAAGTGCGCGGAGCTCTGGCAGAACATAGGCAAGGCCTGTGATGGAGTCGCCGGGAACCTCAAGGCAGGGAACACCTCGCTCGACTCCACCTGGCATGGCAGAGCCGCCGATTCCGCCTACGTCTACTTCGACGAGTTGGCGACGAAGCTCAGCGGGCAGAAGGACACGTTCGACTCCCTAGCAGACGTGTACGAACACCTCGCCCATGCCGCGTACTCGACGGCCGAGGCCATCAAGGGCTTCCTCGGAGGCATCATCGACGGGCTGCTGATCGTGGCCCTGGAACTGGCCGCCGGAACCCTGCTGTCGTGGACAGGTGTCGGAGCGGCCGTCGGCTACGGACTGGCCGCCCTGGAAATCGCCAACATCCTCAAGCTGTGGGGACAGGCCACATCCGCCTTCGGCAACGCACAGGCGATCGTCAACGGCGGTGTGGGCGTCATCGAAGCGCTGGGGGCCACGATCTACAGCTCGTTCAGCAACTTCCCGATCCCCGGCGGCTCGTACGACCACCCGAACCAAGCCATCATCTGATGCCGCGCTGCTGACGCGGTCCACTCCCCCGGCCCGGTCTGCGACGACGGCGTACGACTGCGACGTCCGCAATGTACGGCGACTGCGACGGCCGCGGACACCTGCGACGACACACGGAAAGAACGCCCCATGAGCGACGAGCGACAGATCGGCGACGCCGACCTCACGAACATCACCGGCGGCGACGAGGTCCGTGCCCGCGCACTGCGCAAGACCCTGCAGAAGCTGGCCGGCAGCGAGCAGGCAGGTGGGGCTCTGCAGGAAATGGCGCGCGAGGTCCTGTCAGGACGGGTCGGGCTGCGCGAGGCGATGCGCGTCAACTCCTACGCGGAAGCGCTCGGTGAGCGCGTGGCCCAAGCCCGCCAGGCGTACGAGGAGCTGCCGCCGGAGGAACTCGAGCGGCAGCAGGAGGAGGCGCGGCGCTTCCTGGAGGCGCAGCGTGAGGAGATCGAGGAGGAGCGCCGCGAGGAGCGGGGCGGTTCCTCGGGTCGTCCGCCGCGGCACAGCGGTGGCGACTGGAGGCCGTAACGGGAGTCGCTGGAGCTTCTTCCGGTCCTGCCTGAGTTCCTTGCCGACATGCCGACATGCCGACGTACCGACATGCCGGTGCCGACGTACCGACGTACCGACGCCCATGCGGCCCTACGAGGTCGGGACGGCACGGCCGCGCGCCTAGTGGGCCCGCAGCAGCTGATCGGCGAGGGCGACGGCAGCGAGACCGGCCGCCAGCAGCCACATACCGAGCCGGGTGCGGCCACGTCGGCTCAGCTCGATGACCACGCCGCAGAGCATGAGGGCAGCGCCGTAGACACCGATGGTCAGAACGGACGGCTGCTCGCTGAGCCGCACCACGAGGACGACCGCCGTCACGGCCATGAGGAACCCGGCCACCCATATGCGAATACGGCGCGCCTGGCGAGGAGTCATGGGCTGCTTCCCCTGCTCCTCGCTCAGGTCGCTCCGCTCCTCCGGTGCCGTGGTCTGCCATCGCTCGTCGAGCTGCTCACGGTCGAGTTCTTCATGATCGGTTGAGGTCATGAGAAGAAGCCTAGACGGCGGCCGATGAAAGACACCCGCGATTCGGACAGCCCTTCCGCCGCCCGCAGGGCAAGTTCGCCTCCGGCCCGCCCCTGAACGTGGCCCTCAGACTTGTCTTGCTCATCCGAACGCCTCCGGCACGTCCTCGCTCCCACTCCGCACCACGGGCGGAGGCTTGATGGCCCTGATGTACTGCCCGTAGAGGGCCAGGGTGAAGGCGGCGCTGAACACTGCGATCATCCAGCGCTGTCCGTTGCTCTCGAGCTCCCAGTCACCGTCCTGGACCATGAGAAGCCCGAAGAACAGGCAGACGAAAACCAACGAGAGGACACCACGGGTCATCCGAGCCGGCCAGCCCGCTCGGGGGTCGAGGTGCCGGACCCGACGGCCGGAATCGGCAACGTCTGACGCGCTGCGGGCGCCGGCGGCTGCGGCGTCGAGGGCGGTGACAGGAAGCCTGCCGTGCAGGCACCAACCGCTGTCTCCTACCAGCACCGCCACGGCGAACAGATCCGTACTGCCCCGCAGGTCCCGGTACAGCCAGCCAGCTTCGTCGCCGAGCGCTTCGGCGAGTTCCTTCCCGGCAGCGGAGTCGACGATGAACGGGACCGGCCCGGCCTCCGAGTCCAGCGTGAGGCAGTGGTGGGTTCCTGATGCCGGGCGCGCTGCGCGTGCTGGGCGTGCCATGTGCGCCGGCTGTGCCTCGTCCGCTCCCCGGTCCAGGGTCCACGTCGAGCCACCACGGACCGTCGCCCGGAGAGCGAGACCGTCGGCCTCGATCCGGCGAGGGCGACGGCCAGGGCGCGATTCGTACGAGAGCACCGTGAGTACGCCGGCCGTCATGAGCATCCAGCAGCCGAAGACGATCCATCGTTCCAGCGGCGTGAACGCCTCTCCGGTGAGCTCAGCACGCAGTTTTTGCTCTTCTCCGGCCAGAATGCCGCGTAGCACGGACTCAGTTGAGTAGAGCACCGCTATTCGTTCGCCCGCACGCGGGCGCGAGCCGCCGGTGATGTCGACGTCCGCTTCCTCGGTTCCGTATTCCGTCGGTACGGCGACATGGATCCGCGAGGCGTAGAAGCCAGCGTCGGCGTCCTGGAACTCCGACGAGCGGATCCGCTCGATCGGAACAGTCCTGACGACCGCGGTGCCGTCCGAGTCGATCTCCTGCACCTCCGGTGACACTTGCCGCCCTCCCACGGCCAGGGCGAACCAGCCGACAGCGACCGTCACCAGACACACGCAGAACACAGCCCGCCGCCAACGGGCGAACCGTCCACCCGGCATTCTCTGCGGCAGCGGCGGAATGATCCCGGCCTGAACGCTGCCGTCGCGCCCAGCGCGGTGGGCCGCGTATGCGTACGTATCGCTGAGCCACACCTTGCCGGCGGCCAGCGTGCAGAACATGACCAGGACGGCAAGCAACGCCAAAATCCCAAGGCAGCGCATGACGAACGAATACCGCTGGTCGAGGTCCGTCAGAAACAACCAACCGGCCATGAAGGCAAGGACCGTCACCGACCCGAAGACGCCGACCACCTGTCCGACACCGACGGACAGCCACAGCGCCCAGCGCCGTAGTGGCCGCAGCCGCGGTGGTTCAGGCTGGGCGCCTGACGCGACCTTGCCGACCGGTGGTGGGACGGCATTCCTGTGCTGCTCCACTGTTTCCCTTTCAGAATTGCGTACGTTGAGCGACCGTACGCAGGCGTGCCGAGCCGACTGCTGAGGCAATTGCCGACCGGTTGCCGAGGCGGTCGGCAACGAACTCCCCGGCTCACGAGCCGGAGCCTCGGCGTCCACGATCAACCCCCAAGACCTCGCACCTGCCTTGGGCTCGAGGTGCGCCCCGAGCCCAAGGCACAGCAATCGGGGCCCTGCGTCAGGCAACCGAATTCCTATAAACCGGCTACCGTCTACCGTCTGCCGCGCGGGCAGGTCCGCCGGGGCCGAGCCAACTCGTGGACGGGCAGTCGGCTCCCTCAGGGAACCGGTTCGTCGTGCCGGAGCCGACGCGGGAAGAACTCGATGAACGAGATCGAACCCGGCGCCGAGAAATGCACCCCGGCCCATGAGCCGTCCACGAACCCGATCTCGTGGTTGTCGGGTGCGACGTCGCGACGGTCACGCAGCCATGCAACCTGTCGGATGTCCACGCTCCAGCCGGGCTCCACCTCGCCCAGATCGCCGTTCCGGCGGCCGCGCTGGACATACGTGATCCATAGCCGCCGATCAGTCAGCTGAATGACGTGAACTACACCTGTCGTCTTCGCACGGGGGTGCAACGCCGCGGCGAACTGTCCGGCCAGGCTCTTCCATCCACCCTTGAGCGGTTTGCCTCGCTTGCGTTCCCGTTCGAACAGCAAGTCGAGGCCAAGGCTCGAAACAACGCCCTCAAGAACGAAGAGTCGCCCGATCAGCGACTTTGCCCCTTCCCACCGGTCACCGGGCATCCGTAGTCCCCGAAGGACACGCGGCCGACGCCACCTGCGCGGCTTCGGCAAGCGCTGCCCGGGCCACACCAACTGGCTCTCCAGCAGCCGCTCACCGGCAGGCAGTACCTGTGCTGCCCTCGTCTTCGCCTCTTTGAACGGCACACCACGGAACCGAATTGCAGCTCGCAGTCTCATCCGAATGCCTCCAGCACGGACCGTCCGCCCGTAGGCGCCGATTCCGCCAGCCGCTCATCGTAGCTTCGGGTCGGGCCGGTTCGCGTACGCGAGCGGACCGCCTCGAGGCAGGTGGCGAGTGATGGGCGCGTCAGCCGATGAGGAATCTACGTCACGCCGCCCTACCGATGGGCACGTGGGCGGTGCCGCTGTAGGCCGACTGTGCGCCTGGCCGTATGGGCGGGTGCTCTCACAACAATTCTCAATCGGCAACCGGCTCCCCCTTCACTCCGGACCGCAGGACAGCGGGCCATGGCCGGCCGACAGCCATCACGAGGTGAGCGCTGCCGAGCAGGCTCAAAGCGATTGCCGTACAGCCGAAGTGCTCAATCGCAAGGTAGCGCCACCTTCACTGCTGCTGGTTCGACCACGACCCGGGGGGAGCCTGGTTGGGCTGCGGGGGCGCTCCGTAGGGGCCGGGGGAGCCCGGTGCTCCGTAACCGCTGGGGGCTCCGTACCCGCCAGAACCTCCGTACCCGCCAGGACCTCCGGGCGGAGGACCGTTGCGACCCTTCCTACGCTTCACGACCACGATCACCACGACAGCAGCAACGACCAGGAGGGCGAGAACGCCCAAGGCGATGGGCGCGAGGCTGATGTCGCTCTCAGATTCCTCGGACCCGGTGCTTCCGGAGTTGGGACCCGAGTTCTCAGGTGCCGCATCGCCCGACTCCGACGACGAGGCCGCAGGCGACTTGAGGGGGCCATTTTTCGAGCCGGCGGGGATGTCGCGCTCGAGCGCTGCCAGCGGCTGGATGAAGCCGTAGCCGTACTTCTCGTCCGGAAGGGATCGTTCCTTGGCGGAAGCCGGAAGCCCCGCGGTCTTCACGAGTCGGTTGGCGATCTGCCCTGCGGTCAGGTCAGGGAATTTCGCTTGCAGGAGAGCTGCTGTGGCGGAGACGTAGGCACTGGCGTCCGAGGTGCCTGAGCCCTTCCCGTAGGGAAAGGACTTCGTACGGCCTCCCGTCGAGACGATTCCGGTAGCGGGCGCAGTCAGCATGAGAGACGGCCCGTAATTTGAACCCTCCCACAGCTCGCCAGAACTCTTCACCCCACCAACAGCAACCACACCCGGATATTGCGAAGGGTAGTTCTCAACCTCAGGGCCCGCTCCTTCGTTCCCGGAGCTAGCCACTACTAGGACGTCATGCTTCAAGGCATATGAAATCGCCTCGGCATCACCGGAGGAATCGCTGCCCCCTTGAGAGATGTTAATTACCGACGCACCCTGATCCACGGCATAGCGAATCGAGGGACCAAATCCCTTACCCTTGAGACCGCTGTCGCGGATGGGTAGAATCTTGGCCTCTGGGGCCAGCCCCATCACGCCTTCCGCGGCCCCGGCGCCATGACCGTGTCCAGCGATGATCCCGGCCATATGGGTTCCGTGAGTGTCCCCGCCCTCCGGATCAGCAGACCCTCCATCGATGAAGTCCTTACCGCTGAGGACATTCCCCTTCAAGTCCTGGTGCTGAGCGTCGACCCCGTCGTCAATGACAGCAACGGTCACGCCCTTCCCCTTGGAGATGCGCCAGATGTCTTCAGCCTTGAATGCCTTCAGCGCCCACTGGTCTTCTCTCACCTGATCTGCCGAAGCGACCGGCGCGGTTCCGAAGAGCAGTGCTCCCGCCACTGCCGCGCTACCCACCGCACGCAGCGTCCGCGTGAAGCTCATGCTGTAACACCTCTCCATACCAGAACAGGGCCCGCAGCCCGAAGACCGCGGGCCCCATCTCGTTTCCGCCGACCGGTCGCCCGACAGCTAGTTACTCAATGACACGAGGAGCCACGTTACGCCCCGAAGCCCAGGTCTCCTCATCTTCCACCAGGTAGTCAGGACGCTTGCCGCGGGCCTTTTCATCGTTCTCGTTGGCTCCGCGAGCACCGGGCGCACCTGCCATGCCCACGCCCCGGCCCGCACCAGGGGCCCCCGCCTGCGCACCGCCACGGCTCCGGTGCAAACCGGAACCACCCTGCGGTCCGGCGCCGGGCTTGTTCTTCCCAGCGCCGATGACACCGCCTGGCTGACGCGCCAGACTGCCACGGCCTCCTGCGCCCTTGGCGCTGCCGGCGCCGGCGGCACCAGCCCCGCCGCCCATTCCCGGCGCACCGGTACGCCCGCCACGCGTGCCCGCACCCGCACCGGCACCACCGCGAGTGACACCGCCTGCGACTCCTCCACCCGGAATACCGGGCGTGCCAATGGTTCCAGGCCCCGCTCCGGGGTTACCAGCGCCCGCGTTCAAGCCACCGCCGAGCCCCCCTCCTCCGCCGGGACCAAGACCTCCGCCAGCACCCCCTGAAACGCCGTTGAGCCCGGTCCCAATCTGAGAACCCGGCTTCGGCGCGCTGTGCACGCCACCGGTGATGCCCGCCGTGCGAGGCGAGTTGAGGCCGCTGGAGGATGCGTAGCCGGAGCCCTTTCCAGCGGAATTCGTGGACCCCGCATTTACGGACTTAGGACTCGACGGGCCCCCAGGGAGAACTGCCGGGACGGGTGCCGTACCGCCCGGCTCACCCGGGTAGTCCTCCTCCGTCTCCTGCTTTGACCGGCGCTGCCACGTCCCCATCGCCTTGTACTGGGAAGAGTAAGCCGCGCCCAACTGCTCCATCTTGACGGCCATCTCCAGCTGGCGCTCCTTGCCCTTGGAGAGGTCGTCGCGATTGCCGTCCAGCGCCTCCTCCGTGGTCTTGTTGCCATCGGCGAGGTCACGCTTCAGCCCCGAGTCGTCCCGGTCCCAGTCAGTAGCGCTGTCCCAGGCGCTCGACGCCGTACCGGGCTTCTCCATGGCCTCGACTTCGGGCTTGATCCTCTCCAGTGCGCTCGCAGCGTTCCCCATCGCCACTGAGGTGTACCGGGCGTACTCAGCACCGTCGGAGATCTTCTTGGAGATCTTCTTGGCCTGGGCCTGGAAGCTCTCCGCAGCGTCCCCTTCCCAGTCCTTCAGTACCTCGTCGACCGCGGCGGTGAAGATCTTCTTGATCCCGCCGCCGCCCCCGCTCCCCTCGGCCGCGCTACCGCCCACCAGCTGGTTGTAGACCTCGGCCCATCCCCGGGCGACGTCGTGCACATCGCTGGGATTCGATGCGGAGACCATCGCCTTCATGGTGTCCATGTCCATCTCGGCGAAGTTCGTTTCGTGCTCGGCGTTGAAGCACATGGTCGCCGGGTAGTACTTGTATTCGTAGCCGCTCATGTCAGAAGTCCCCCTTCTCGCTGCGCCCAGTTACCGGTATCTCGTTTGTCCCCCACCACATCGTCACGCGCCACCCGACATGTTGGTGATGACCTCGGCGTCCCGGTCCTGATAACTGCCGTGCGCCTTCTTGGTCTTCGTCCCGAACTCGTCCATGACTTCATTGAGGTGAGCGATGATCTGCTCAATATGAATTTTCATGTCCTGGTGAGCACCGGTCAGTTTGCGTGCCTCGATGAAAGAACCGCCAGGCGCGTCGGCGCCAAGCGCACTGGGAGACAAGAACGTCTTGTACTTGGTGTCTGCGTTCGCATTACCCAAGTCCTTCAGTACGCCATTGAGCTTCGTGATCACGTTCTCGAGTGCGCTCAGGTCAACCCTGTACTGCTCCGTAGCCATTCATGGCCTCCCCGTGTGTGGTGGATGGGTTCATTCGGTGCCAGTCGCGAATGGAGACACCCGCACCGGCCAAGAGGTAGATCATGAGCAGTCCTCCGGCCGCACCCCGGACACCGCTGCAGGAGCACGGTTCGTGCGGATCTCGCCACGGACGTGACCGGACGACTGGACGCCTGCACCGACAGCCGCGACGTGGTCCGCGTCCGGAACGGGCCTGACGCCCGGTAGGCCTACCCGCATGTCATCGTTGCTCCGCATGTTGGCCTTGTCGACGAGCCCCCAACCGAGGCTATCGTCGCTGTCCCGCCTCACCCCGTCCACTGTCACTGTTGGCTCCATGTGCCGGATGACTGCTGCGCACCGATGTACACGGGTCGGATAGAGGGCTCGGATAGAGGGCAATGAGGGCGAGTGCACCGGTTGCAGCGCGCCCGCCCTCTCTCACTGTGCGGGCCGCTCGGCCCGCACAGTCGCTCAACCGTCGGCCGCGCGGCCTCAGTTCCAGATGTTGGCGTTCTTGCTCTCGGTCGACTGGTAGTTCTGAGCAGCCTGGTCCAGCGCCTTGGCGATGGACTCCAGGGTCGCGTGCAGCGAGGCGGCGCGCTTGTCCCACTCCGCCTGCTTCTGCCGGTAACCCTCCTGCGCGGAACCTTCCCAGCTCTGCGCAACCTTCTTGACGCCACTCTCCAGGTCGTCGAGCTGCTGCTTGATGTTGCTTGCCGTCGAGCGCACGTCAGTGGCGCCCTGCGTGATCGTCGCAAAATTGACGAGGATCGGGCCGGACATGGTGTCTCCTCGGGGAGTAGATGAGAACGAGTCGATTCAGTGGGCACCAGGCGCCGCCGCGCAGCGCCGCGCCATCATCCGAACGGGGAAGCACCCGAGTTCGACACGATCTGCTGCTGCTCCTCTTCCGAGGCCACATAGTTCTTCGTGGTCGCGTCGATCGCTTCCTTGATATCCATCAGGATCTGGTTGAGCTTGTTGGCGTCCTCGTTCACCTGCGTCTGCATGGTGTTGTACGCGTTCGCCGCCGCGCCCTTCCACCCACCGGTGAGCGTGTCGATCACCGTCTGCAGACGCTTGATCTCGCCCTGGATCGAGCTGTTGACCGAGGAGATACGGCCGCTGAACGCGACCATCTCCTCCTCGGTGGTAGTGAACTGTCCAGCCATAGGTCAACGTCCCCCATGAGACTCTCGGAGCTCATTCCGCGCCGAGTCACAGAGATCACCGCGCGGCCGACACCACTTGATGCCTGTTATCACTCTAGCCACCCCCACTGACAGAGCCCAATGGGGGATGTTGATCGTCATCTATTCAACTACAACGCCCAACTACCATCATCCGCAACCCTTTTGAGAGCAAGATGCCGTCCCGTGACGGCCTGGTCGGTTCGTACTGCCGCCCCCATTCGTCATCAAGCGCCTCGAAGATCCCGCAACGCCACGAGTCGGACTCCGCAAAGATCCTCGTTGTCCTCATCTGCGGCCCAAATGGACAAGACGCCCTGGATTACGAACCATGCGTAGCCCGCCAACCAGCGCTGGGTCAGCCGTAGGACGCGGGGCCGGCCGGCGTCCTCCTCGCGTACGACCCGCATGAAGAACACCAGCTTCCCCACGCTCGCCCCGACGAGCCGTGTGAGTACTACGTGGTTGAGGAGCGACAGACCCAGCGCGCAGCCGATGGCGACCAGAATCGGGGACTCCGTGGTCTGGCTCAACCGTGACCCGGCCCAGACGGCACCGACCACGAGCGCGAGGAACCCGTCGATGAGGATCGCGAAGTTGCGCCGGATGTCGCCTGCCGATTCCGGTACACGGATCGGCTGCGTGGACGGCGGTTGGAACCGCGGATCCGACATGGGCTGGGCATACGGATGCGGCTGGTTGTACGGCTGCGGCTCGACGTACGGGTGCGGCTGACCGTACGCCGGCGACGGCTGCTGGGCGTACGGATTGGACGCGCCGTAGGACGGCTGATGGACCGGCTGCTGAGCCGGCTGCCGATAAGACGGCTCCGGCGATCGGGAAGCGGCCGCCGTTGCATGCGCTGTCGTGGACGAATGCGCTGTCGTGGACGGAATCGGATCGGTGTGACGGAGCGTGTGCGGGAAGAGGTTCGCAAACCGGCTCCACCCGTCGCCCTGGAGGAAC
This sequence comes from Streptomyces sp. NPDC004647, assembly GCF_040609575.1. Taxonomy (NCBI): domain Bacteria; kingdom Bacillati; phylum Actinomycetota; class Actinomycetes; order Kitasatosporales; family Streptomycetaceae; genus Streptomyces; species Streptomyces sp. NPDC004647. Next base: position 44,094 of record NZ_JBEXKU010000044.1, read on the forward strand.
ACGGTCGCCCAGGACCCGTCCAGGAATCCGATCTCGTGCGTACCGCCCCTGACATCACTCCGGTCCCTTATCCAGACCACCTGGCGCAGGTCCAGAGCCCAACCAGGCTCCGCGTGCCGGCCCAGCCGCCTTCCGAGCCGTGCCTTCTGCACGTAAGCGACCTGCAAACGGCGATCGGTCAGCACGAGGAAGCGGACCGCACCTGTTCCCGTCAGGGGAAACAGTCCGCACACCAGTTGGCCCGCAGCACTGTCCCAGCCCCCGAAGAACGGCTGGCCCACCCAGCGGTCCCGCTGCTCTCCCTTTCCGTAGGCCGCGTCGACGGGGTTCCACCGGAGCGTAATGATCCGCATCAGGACGTAGACCACTCCGACCAACCGGTCGCCCGCCATCCGCCGGCCCTTGAACACGACTGCCCGCCGCTTCCTCGGCGGCTCCGGCATGCTCACCGCGGCCGTCACCCGGTGGAGACCCACCAGATGCTCACCCGGCGGCACCATATGCGCCGCCCTCTCCTGCGCCTCCTGCTGCCGCCGATCCCCGTGTGTCCTGCTGCTCATCCGAAGACTTCCTCCACCCGCATCTCTTCACTGACCTCCGGCTCGCGCCAACGAATCGTCCACCGCCGCCGTCCACGCCATTGGCGTCACACACTTCGAGTGACAGCGCTTGTCCACGGATTCGGTGGCAATTGGTGGCAATTGGTGATCGACAAGCTCGCGGATGTCCCCGGGAAATGATCGCACCGCGGTGTGCGCATACGGCGGCGCGGGCCTGGAGGAGCTTGTACGACTGCTGCGCCGCGAGGGGCGCGCCCATGTGGCCCGTCGCCTCGGCGGACACCCCGCGCATGACATGCCCCGTCCCGGCCCTCCGTACCTCGGGCGCACCCGTGCATTCGCCGTCGGCAGGCCCACCCGCCCCCGCGCGGCGAACCCGGCCCCTTTGGGCTGACGCCCCAGGCACCGCTGCCAGGCTGACCCCACCGGAGACTTAGGGTGTTCGGGTGAGCGGAGAGACAGCGCGTAAGCCGAGCGAGAAGCGACGAGGAGAATCGAAGCCGGCGTGGGGATGGCGGATTGTGGGGCTGCTGTTGGGTCTTGCGATCACCCTCGTCGGTGCCGGAGCGGTCATCGTCAATAGCGTTCAAGGGGTGCAGGCCACTGGCCTCGTCGGCACACGCGGCACGTTCACGGTGGACTACTGCTACGAAACCAGCAGCGGCAAGTGGCCCGACTACAAGTGCCGTGGCACCTTCGCCCCTCGCGCAGCGGAGAGCGCCGACCGGCGTGGCCCGCTCGAGAATGCGGAGAACTACCCGGCCGGAGAGAAGCTCGACGTGGTCGAGGGCTCTGTGGGCGCTGAGGGGTACTTCCGGGAGACCGGTGTGGGGGCGACCCTGGGCTCCGTCATGTGGCTGTGCTTCGGACTGGTCTTCCTGCTGTGGGGTGTCCTCACCTCCCGTAAATGGGCAAAGAGCTTCAAGAAGTAGCGCGCAGGCGCGCCACCTCATCTTTCACCACGGGCAACCCGGTGCTACCTGGCAAGAAGTAAGAACACCACCGCCATGGCGGCAAGCCGAGTACCCAGCGGGTCGAAGGATCCGACCGTGCCGACAGGCAGGAACGCTTGATCGGTCGCGGGGTACTTGGTCGCCGGTCGATTCCCGGTTGCCGCACGGCCGGCTTCACTGTCGCCGCTCGTACGTCGTACGGAACGTCGCCCAAGACCCGTGCAGAGGCCATCCGGCATCACTGACGCACAATCGGCGGGGCCGGCGCGGGTCCGGGGCTGGGGCGGAGCCCGATACCCGGGTGCATGGCTGTCAGACCCCATCGTTACTGTACGGGCGTCAATGATGCGCTGACGCAAGCCAGTTCGAGAGGGCCCGATGACCTATCCGCCGCCGCAGGGCCCGAACCCGTACGCACAAGGCCCCGGCCAGTACGGCCCGCCCCCGGCCTCCCCGCCGTCCGGCGGCCCGGCGGGCTACCCGGCCCCGCCGCAGCAAGTCGGCGGCTACGGTCACCCGGCTCCGCCTCAGCAGCCATGGGGTCCCACGCCACCCCAGAGCCCCGGCCCCCAGAGCCCCGGCCCCCAGGGCCCCTATGGCGGTCCTCAAGGCCCGTACGGACAACCCGGCCAACCCGGCCCGTACGGACAACCCGGCCCACCCGGCCCGTACGGCCCACCCGGCCCACCCGGCCCACCGCCCCAGCAGGATCCGTACGGCGGAAAGAAGGCCTACTACACGATCAGGAACCTACTCCTCATCGCTCTCGCCATCGGCGCTCTCTGGGGGCTCAGGGTGGGGTGGGAATGGCTCTTCCAGTCCGATGCCAAGGCGGTGGAGGTCGGCGACTGCGTGAAGAAGACCGGCTCGGGGACCGATGTGGACGTCGACGCGGTGGACTGCTCCTCCACAGACGCCCAGTATCGAGTCGCCCAGGTGCACAACAACTCGGACATGTCCGTCTGCGACCCGGCCAAGTACAGCGCCTATCAGCAGACCTCGAGTGGCGGCCGCCGCAGGAGCCGGTCCAGTGTCGTCCTGTGCCTGGAAGGCGTGAAGAAGGGCACCGGCGACAGCGCGAAGGACCGAGCAGCTGTCGCGCCCACCGCATACAAGCTGGTCAAGCCGGATGCCCTGCTGGGCGGTGAATACACCTTCAACTCCGCCAAGCCGTCCGAAGCCGGCAAGCGCTCGAAACCGGAGATCGCCTCCGACGGGAAGACCGTCGGCGCCTACTACGACGGTTCGGGAGAGGAAGAGCTGTACATCTTCGGCATCTACGGCACGATCAAGGACCCGAAGCGGACCGTCGACACGGTGAGCAGGGACTTCGGGTCGGGAGTCGACGCTCCGCCCACCGAGCAGACGCCGAGCGGTTTCGACGGTGACGCCATGAAGTGCGGCAGCTCAAAGCCGGATGCGACCTCGGGCGCTTACTGCGTCTTGGGCGACGGCGGCACGATCATCCTGGTGACCTGGAAGGACAGGGCCGGCTCCACGCCCCCATCTCCCGCCGAGTTCGCCGAGACCGCCAACAAGGTACGCAATGAGATCCGCGTGAAGAAGTGACCTGTGGACCGACCGGGGCCCCGACCGTGCTCGCGGAGAATACTCCGCACATGCGGGAAGAATGCTCGCGGGAGCCGGGCCCCGGTCGCTCAGCTGAAGGACGCCGAAGCTGACGGATGCCAAAGCTGACGGACGCCAAAGCTGAAGCACGGGCAACTCCGTCACACCAACCGTCGTACGCAAGGGGCCGCCCGACCGCGCCCAGCTGTCCGAACGGACGCCGGTCCGGTCAGTTCTCCTGCCACGCGCCGACAATCGACGCGAAGGCCAGAAAGGCGGACCACTCCGCCGCGGCGAAAGTGAGCGACGGACCGGAAGGATCCTTGGAGTCCCTTACGTGGACGGCGGTACCGGGCCGGATCGCGACCTCGACGCAGTCCCCGCCGCCCGAGTCGCTGTAGCTCGACTTGAACCACTGCAAGGTGTTCATCTCTCTCCTGCCAACCGCTCGATGAGGTCCAGGGATTCGTCCGGGCCAAGGGCCTGCGCGCGGATCATCGCATACCGCGTCGCCAGCGCGCTCACCTCTTCCCGGTCACTGATGAGCAGACTCTTGCGCTGTGATTCGAGATACACCAGATGATGGTGTTCTGGGGTTTCGATGAGCTTCATGGGGCCGTCGAGGCCGGCGTGTTCGCCGCGAGCGCCCCGGTTCAGCGGGATCACCTGGACCGTCACATTGCGCCGTGCGGCACACTCCGCGAGATGCGCGAGCTGAGCGCGCATCACCTCATGCGTCCCGATCTGCCGACGTAGCGCGGACTCTTCGAGGACCAGCTCGATCAGAGGAACCGGCTTGCGGTCGAACAGCGCCTTGCGATCCATTCGAGCGTCGGCCAGCTGCCCCACCTCCTCCTCGTTCCGCGGCGGGAAGCCGCAGCGGAGCACCGCGCGGGCGTACTCCTCGGTCTGGAACAGGCCGTCGATCACCAGCGTCTGGTAGGAGGAAACATTCAGCGCCGCTGCCTCCAGCAGCACGTAGTCCTTGAAGTACGGCGGATAACGGTCGAGTACGAGGTACTTGCCCGCCATCTGCAGCAGCCCGGCCCCACCGCCCAGTACGTCCTCCAGCCCGGCGAGCATCTTCTCGCCGGGCAGCTGCTTGCAGTTCTCCAGCGCGCTGATCGCCGCACCGGTGTAGTTGATGCGCTTGCCGACCTCCTCCTGCGTCAGCCCGGCCTGTTCGCGCAACGTCCTCACCATCTCGGCGAAGTACTGCGCCGTCGCCGAAGCCGTCCCTCTGCGCTCCGCCCGTGCCATCCCGGCCACCCCTTGAAACCCGATTCAAATCGTCTCAACTCACGTACGAGCAGGGCTGAACGCTTCCGCGGATCGGCACTCAACCACTGTCGACGCTAGAGATCGAGGCCGAAAGTGGTCTCATGAACACGGAAAGTTACGACGTACGGGCGGCGCGCCACCTGCCCTGGGTTCCGGAGTCAGGAATCCAACTCCGCAAGGCAGGCGTGCACTTCGACGCCATCCGCGTCGCTGACCGGCTGGGCCGCGAACTGGCCGACCAGCTCGCCCAGCTGACCGCGGGCAGCCCTGGCCCCGTCATCCAGCAGGCGAATGGAGAGCGCTTCGTCTACTTCCTGGTGCCGGTAGGCAGCACCGGACACCGTCGCTGGCCGACCGACGCACAACAGCTCACCGGCAGAAAACGGTTGCAGCGCGACTCCTACGTGGGCGTACCCGCGCTGGAGGGCGCGACCTGGCCACTCTCCTGGCGCTACCCGCCGGGGGTGGACGACCACCTCGTCCACCCTCTGCTCCTGCACCTGACCTTGTGCGTATTGGTCGGATGGCCGCCGGAGTCCCCATGAGTCGCCGGTTGATCGGCTGACGCCCAAGTTGAATCATATTCCCGAGAGCCTTCGGGACTTGCTTGAGCCGTATGCGCGGATGACGCGCACGTACAGTTCTGCGGGGGCGGGGACGCAGCAATGCGTCCCCGCTACCCGACACCCAGCTGCTGGCCGATCTCGCCGATGTCACCGGCCTGACCGGCGCGTTCACACACGCGCCGCGTCGGCTGCGACTGCGTGGTACCGCGCACGACCCCGGCCGGATCGCGGTCGATCTGGCGGTGACGCTCGCCGACAGCGGCGAGGCGATGGCGGACCTGGCCCTGCTGCGGGACCAGGCGGAGGTGTTCGGCCCGGTCGCCTCAACTTCTGCCGCCTGGCGCCTGCTGGACGGCATCGACCCGCCGCACTCGCCCGCCTGCGCTCGGCGAGAGCCACCGCCCGGGAAGTTCGCCTGGCGGGCAAGGCCATCTCCAGGGCGTCCAGGGGAAGTTCGGTGCCGCATGTGTGAAGCGACCTGCCAGCCGACGATCAGCCGGGAGCACACGTCCAGGACGAACGCCATACGCCCAGCTTTCGGTGGGCAGTGCTGGCTGGTCTCCTAGGAGGGAGCCCGGTCGGTTCGTCGACCCCGTGGGGCCGTTCGGCGGTCTGAAGTATTGCGTTTTGTCCAACTGGCCAGTGTGAGGCATACGCTGAACTGGCACAACTGGCTTTCCCTCGGAGGCCGTTGCGTGGCGGCCCAAGTTCTCCTATCTCGGGTACCGTTGGCATACGGAAAATCGCACTCGCCGAAGGAATAGCTATGCCCAGCGAACCAGAGAAGCAGGTTGATGACTCCGAGTTCATGGACGTCGCCAAGGACCCAGCGGAGGCACGTGCGCTGCGCAAGGCCCTCCAGCAGATTGCCGGTGGGGGGGCGGGAGATACGCTCAAGGAGATGGCTCAAGATACCCTCTCCGGTCGTATCGGTCTGCGCCAGGCCACAGAAACCTCTGGTTACACCGATGCCCTGATCGAGAAGGCTCAGCCCTTTCGGGAGCAATGGGATGCGATGTCTGAAGCTGAGCGCCAGGCCCGTGCTGTCGAAGGTGAGCGGGCCCTCGACGAGCACCGACGTGAAATAGAGGAAGAGCGCCGCGCAGCGCAGCGTCAGAACTCGAAGTCCGGTGGCGCTCACAGCGGGAAAAACTGGTCGCTGTACTAAGTAGCCCCGTGTCGTGCGGCATTCGAGCCTAAGCGTCACTGCAGCCCCCGTCGGCGGCAGCTTCAATCTATTACAAGACCCAAGGGGGATGGGGAGAACGTGAGTTTTGCTGTAGATGTTGCGGATCTGGATGGGTACGCAAAGCTGATATCTCGCGCGAACGAGGACATCCAGGCAGGCATTGACTTCATGCAGAAAAACGCCACTATCGAAGACTCGATTGGAGATCTCTGGCAGAGCGTCTTCGTGCCTCACGGCCAGCATGTGGACGATGCGAAGAAATGCCTTAATGGATTCAAGCGCATCCTCGATACTTCTTCGCACGAGCTCTCCAAGTCTGCCAAATATTATCAGCAGACCGATGAGGACCAGGCCCGAAAGCTCGACGCTACCTACCCGCAGAGCAAGGCTGATCGAAAGGGTGATCTCAGCGAGGCGAAGGGGACTTCGGCAAATTTTGCGGACATGGAAGACGCCGGCTCGCATTTGAAGGCCCCCGGTGGCGGGGACGGGTACGTAGCCGACTGGGTGGGGGAGTTCTCGGAGCATCCGCTCGAGAAGGCCGCCGGAACGGCTCTCGATTTTGCCAGCCCTTCCGCCACAGTTCTCGAATTCATCAAGGTGATGACCGGGTGGGATCCGCTTGGAGACTTCGTTAGCTGGATGACGGGAGACTGGGAGTCATTTCTGAACTGTGCGGATGTCTGGGGATCTTTGGCCGATCTCTGCGGAGCGATTTCCCGGAATATCAAGGCAGGTAACATCGAGCTGGACGCGACCTGGCAGGGCAATTCGGCAGATGCTGCGTACGCCTATTTCGATGAAGTCGGCAGCAAGCTTCTCACTCTCGAGGAAACTTTCAACTCGCTCAAGGATAACTACTTGAGCATTTCCGGCGAAGTTTACGCTTTCGCGGAGTTCTACAAAGGCAACTTGGTGGATGTCATTGATCTGGGCGTCAAGGCATTGCTGAACTTCATTGCCGGCCAAGTGGCGTCGGGCACGGTCTTCGGCGCCCCTGCGGCTGCAGGATTTTTTGCCATGTCTGCACTGCAAATCGTGAGGGTGATGGAGCGGTGGGGAGAAGCGGCGGCAAGGTTTGGTTTGGCAATGAAATATACCAATGCTGCGGCAGGAGTTATTAACGGTGTACTAGCGGGAACGTGTAATAGTGTTAATAGCTTCCCGGTGCCCGGCTCGGCTTACGACAGCCGGGTCGCATAGGCGCACCGTGCAGACCGGGTTGATCTCTGCCCGACAGCTGTCGGGCAATGGAGGAATAGCATGACTATGCCAGAGCTTCCCGATATGGGAGATCCGATTCCGCGAGAGGGGCCTACGCAAAGCAAGTACACCTTCCACAGGAATGCGTTGATCTTCTTCGGCGTGGTGTCCCCGTGGATCTTCATCTACGTTTCGACGAGGAATCTGGGGCTTCTCTGGCTCTCGGTGCTGAATCTGATCGGTATGTACACGGGGTTCTATGTCATCATTCGCGCCTGGCGGCGGAACCAGACTCGTCGCGTGTATGTAGCGCTGGTGGGTTCGATGGCGTGCTTGATCGTCTGCACATCACTGTTCAGTATGCTGAACTGAACTGGAGCTTGGAGCCCTGGGCCTCGCGCCACTGCACTGCCCCTCCCTCCGGTCCAGACGTTCGCAGACCAGCAGTCAGGTCAGGGAACTTGGCACGCAGGAGAGCAGCAGCGGCGGAACGCAGTGGCCTCGGAGGTGCCACTTCCGGTTCCGTATTTGCCAGTCGCACTTGTGATCCTTACGTTTTCACCAGGCGCCGTAAGGAGTAGATGCGGGCCGTGGTTTGACTGCTCCTGCTCCCACCACTGCTGTGTTGCCCGCCAGGCGCAGCGTTCGCGTGAAGCTCCTGCCACAACACCTCTCCATACAGATTTTGGGGCCCGCCGAAGACTGCGGGCCCCAGGTCGTATCAGCCGACCCTCGCCAGCGACAGCTACCTACTCGATGACACGAGGAGCGGCATTACACTCCGGCGTCCACATCTCCTCATCTTCCGTCAGGTAGTAAGGACTCTGGCCTCGGCTCTTCTCCTCGTTCGTGTTACTCCGCAAGCACCGGGTGCGCCCGCCACCGGGCCCTCGCCAGTCCCACCGCGAGCCACCAGTCAATCCGCCGCCACCCAGTCCACCTCCCGCACTGAGTCCGCCTACTGCCACCGAATCTCTGACTCAAGTCACTAGTACTGGCCCGGGGGTTGAGTGGGAGGTGCACTCGGGTATGCGCCGGGCGGCCCAGCCTGCTGCGGATACGCACCGGGCTGCTGCGGGTACCCACCAGGCTGCTGGGGCGGGAAGCCAGGGGCGCTCGGACCGAAGCCTCCGGGGACGCCTGGGGGCGGTCCATTGCGCCGGTTCTTGCGCACGATGACCACGATGAGGAGGGCGATGAGTACCAGGACTCCAGCGGCGATGCCAACGATGGCGGCAGTGGCCAAGCCCTTTTCTTCCTCAGCCTGGTTGCTCCCACTCGCATCGGTGCCGTCCGCCCCATTTGAACCAGCGGCCACGTCCTTGGGCATCTCCAGCGGACCGTTCCTCGGGCCGGCGGGGATGTCCTTGGTGAGGGCGGAGTAGGGGCGGATGATGCCGTAGCCGTAGTCGGCGTCGGGGAGCTTGAGGTGCTTCTTCGAGTCCGGCAGGACAGCAGTCTTCACCAGACGATTGATGATCTGGCCTGCGGTGAGGTCCGGGAACTTCGCACGCAGGACGGCCGCAGCACCGGAGACGTAAGCCGTGGAATCCGAGGTGCCGCTCGTCAGTTGGTAAGGGGTGGTTGCAGCAGCGGACCTGATGTACTCGCCTGGAGCCGTCAAGGTGAGTTTCGGATTGGAGTTGGAGTCCTCCCAATCCTCAAGATCCTTGCCCACTGCCCCAACGCTGACGAAGCCTGGGGCATCGGCCGGAGTGCCTAGCCTGTTCGAGTTTTCGTTGCCCGCGCCCGCTACGAGGACGACATCCTTCTTGAGGGCATAGGAGATCGCCGCCTTGTCGTCAGCGGACAGCGCAAATGTGTTAAAGGAGACATTGATTACCGTCGCGCCTGCGTCAACGGCGTAGGTCAGGGCCTCGGCGAGGGCACCGCGAACGAGCTCCTCCCCACCGTCTTCCTTCATCATGTCGACTGGGAGGATCTTGGCATCGGGAGCCAGTCCTTTCACACCATCCGCGCCACTGGCACCATGACCATGGCCTGCGATGATCGATGCCATTCCCGTGCCGTGGTCGTCCACCGACTCCTGGTCGGCTCGACCGCCAAGCAGCTTCTTCCCCGGCAGCACGTTCCCTTCGAGATCAGGGTGGGTCCCGTCTACGCCGTTATCGAGAACGGCAACCTTCACGCCTTTGCCCGTGGATTCCTTCCACACGGCATCGGCATCGAAGGCTTCCAAAGGCCATTGGTCATCTCTGATCTTGTCTGCCGAAGCGACCGGCGCGGTTCCGAAGAGCAGTGCTCCCGCCACCACCGCGCCGCCCACCGCACGCAGCGTCCGCGTAAAGCTCATGCTGTAACACCTCTCCATACCAGAACAGGGCCCGCAGCCCGAAGACCGCGGGCCCCATCTCGTTTCCGCCGACTACGCGTTCGGCAGCTACCTACTCGATGACAGGAGGAGCCACGTTACGCTGCGGCGTCCACGTCTCCTCGTCCTCCAGGAGGTAGTCGGGACGCTGACCGCCGCGGCCCTCATCCCCGCCTCCGGCACCGCGCGCCCCGGGTGCGCCCATCATCCCTGCACCTCTGCCGCCTCCTGGGGTGCCGGCCTGTGTACCACCCCTACTGCGGTGCAGGCCGGAGCCACCTTGCGCGCCTCCACCGGTCGCGCCCCTTGCCGCTCCGGCAACTCCGCCAGCCTGCCGGGCCAGGCTCCCACCGCGGCCGGTGCCACCGGCGCGCCCAGCCCCGGCGCCTGCACCGGCGCCCGCGCCGCCGGCCATACCCGGCATGCCGGCCCGGCTGCCGCGCGACCCGGTGCCCGCACCCGCGCCCGCGCCGCCGCGGGGACCGCCACCGGCCATGGCACCACCCGGCATACCAGGCATGCCGGAAACAGCGGAACCGCTTCCTGCGCCGCCGGAAGCACCGCCGGATCCCACGCCACCGCCGAGACCGCCACTGGTGCCGAGACCACCGCCCGTACCCAGACCACCGGCGCCTCCATCCGTGAATCCGTCGAGGCCGGTCTTGACAGGCATGCTCGGACTCGTCGGCTTCGGCATATTGGCCCCGCCGGAGATGCCACCTTGGTCAGGCAAGCTGATTGGCTTCATCGAGGAAGAAGCACCTGAGCCGGTCCCACCGGAGGGCATTCTGGCGCCGGCTGTGGGGCGTTGAGAAACGCCTGTCGGCACGGGGTTGATTCCGCCCGGACCCTGCCCGCCCGTCGGATCCTCCGGCTTCTCGGGGATTTTGCCGTTGATGGGCTGTCCCGGTTCCGGAAGGCTGGCCGAAGACGCTTTGTACTGCGCCCCGAGCGTCTCCATGGCTATGGCGGCCCGGAGCCTGAGCTTTTGGTGGTCCGTCAGATCGTCCGGAGCGTCACCCTCGCCGCCGTAACCCTTGAGAACCCCTTCGGTGGACATTCCTTCTTTGAGGAGCTTGTCCAAATCCCCATCCGACATGGTGAAGCCATGGAGATCCTCGAAACCGTCCCCGAAATTCCACTCTTCTTCGAGGGGGGTGATCTCGTCAACTGCCTTCTGCAACTGGCTCGCTGCCGTGCCCATCACCTGTGCGACGTGCTTGGCATAGGGAGCGCCGTTGCTGAAATTCTCGCTGATCTTCCCAGCTTGCTCAGCGAAGCGGTCGGCTGACTTACCGTGCCAGGTCTTCAGCACCTTTGCCACTGCATCGTCGAACTTTTTCTTGATTCCACTGTTCGCGTCCGCACCGATGAGCAGGTCGTGGACGTCCTGCCAGTTCTGGGCAATGTCCCTCACCAGGCCGGGATTTGCTCCATCCAGCATCTGTTTGATGCCGCCCAGGTTCTGCTGATTGAAGGCCGTCTCGTGGGTGTACCAGGTACCACCACCGGCCGTAGCATCTTTACTCGTCATCTCATGGCCCCCATTTCCTGCCCCTCCGCCACCAGCCACCTCTTCGACGGCTTCACTTCAACGAGGTTTCCTTCGTGTTGACCTTCTCCGAGTCGTCGTAGGTTTCCTTGACCTTCTTCGACTTGCTGCCGAAGTCATCGATAAGATCCCTGATCAAATCGACGATGTGCGTCTCTATGTAGCTCTTCATTTTCGTATGAGCGTCGTGCAGCTCCTGCTGCTCCGAGAAGCCGCTCCCCAAAGCCTTCGGCGGCAGGTACGTGGCCTCGTACGTCTTGGTGCACGGCCCACCTGGGCCCCCCATTTCGCCGAGGACTGCGTTGAGTTCCTTGACGACCTGGTCCAGCGCATCGAGGTCAACCTTGTACTCTTCAGCCATTGATGGCCTCCCCGTTCGTGAATGCAGTTTTGCGGCGCCAGTCGCGGATGGCGATGCCCGAGCCGACGATGGTGCAGATCGCGAGCAGGCCGCCCGTGAAGACGTAGACGCCGTAGCGAGCCCGGCGTTCCTGTGGGGTCTCGCCGAGAGTGAGTGTCGCGGGCTGCGCGCCATTGCCACCGGCGGCCGCGGCAGAGTTCTCGTCCGGGGTGGGCTCGCCTGTCGGCTTGTCGTCGTTGCTCAGCGCCGCGACAGGGTCCACTACACCCCAGCCGATGTTGTCATCGCGGTCCGGCCTCACGCGGTCGGCCGTCTGCTCCAAGTGCCAGATGAGTTCTTCGTAGGACCAGTTCGGGTGCTTGGCTTTGAGCAACGCTGCGACACCGGCTGCGTAGGGAGCGGCGAAGCTGGTGCCCTGGTCCACGCAGTGGCCGCCGCCCGGAACAGTGGAGACCATGTCGACCCCGGGCGCGGCGATATCGACGAAATCGCCGGCCTGGGAGAAGGGGGCTCGTTCGTTGTTGCGGTCGGAGGCGGCCACACCCAGGACCCCATCGAACGCGGCCGGGAAGGTCGACTTTTTCTCGCCGTTCGCTCCGTTGTTCCCCGCCGATGCGATGACCAGGATGCCCGCTCCCTTGGCTCGCTCCACGGCCTTCTCGAGGGAGCTGCCGGGCGGGAGGTTCGCTGTGGCGCCCTGCGAGATGTTGATGATGTCAACATCCTGCGCGACGGCGTAGTCGATCGCCTTCACGAGGACGGGGACCTCGCCCCCGCCTTCGGCATCATTCGATCGGACCGGGAGAATCTTTGCTTTGGGTGCGATCCCGAAGAAGCCAGTGCCAGGCACCGGACGTGCGGCGATGATGCCGGCGACCTTGCTGCCATGCCCGACGGGGTCCGTGGTGCCGTCGCCCTTATCGACGAAGTCCTTACCCTTGCCGACCGCACTCCTGAGCTGACTGTTCGCGTTGTCGACGCCGCTGTCTATGACCGCGACCGTGACGCCTTCTCCCTGGGTATCGGCCCACATCTGGTTGGTCAGCAGGCGCTGCAGGGACCAAGGTGTCCCCTTGATCGGGTCGGACGGGAAGTTGCACTGGCCGTTGTTCAGCTGCACTCCGTCGTCGCCGTCGTCCGCGGTGGCCGGCAGCGCGGTGGCGCAGGCCAGACCGAACGCGCACAGCGCCGATGCCAGGGCTCGTGCGCCGGTGCGGCGGCGTCCGGATCGGTGTCCCACGACGCGGAATCCCACGGGTTCTCTCTGCTCTCCCTCGGCACACAGCGCACCTGCTGTCAGCAGGTGCGCAGGTACATGGGTCGGATATTGAAATAATTGAAATAAGGGCGAGCGCACCGATTACAGCGCGCCCGCCCTCTCTCACTGTGCGGGCCGCTCGGCCCGCTCAGTCGCTCAACCGTCGGCCGCGCGGGCCTCAGTTCCAGATGTTGGCGTTCTTGCTCTCGGTCGACTGGTAGTTCTGGGCAGCCTGGTCCAGCGCCTTGGCGATGGACTCCAGAGTCGCGTGCAGCGAAGCGGCGCGCTTGTCCCACTCCGCCTGCTTCTGCCGGTAACCCTCCTGCGCGGAACCTTCCCAGCTCTGCGCAACCTTCTTGACGCCACTCTCCAGGTCGTCGAGCTGCTGCTTGATGTTGCTTGCCGTCGAGCGCACGTCAGTGGCGCCCTGCGTGATCGTCGCAAAATTGACGAGGATCGGGCCGGACATGGTGTCTCCTCGGGGAGTAGATGAGAACGAGTCGATTCAGTGGGCACCAGGCGCCGCCGCGCAGCGCCGCGCCATCATCCGAACGGGGAAGCACCCGAGTTCGACACGATCTGCTGCTGCTCCTCTTCCGAGGCCACATAGTTCTTCGTGGTCGCGTCGATCGCTTCCTTGATATCCATCAGGATCTGGTTGAGCTTGTTGGCGTCCTCGTTCACCTGCGTCTGCATGGTGTTGTACGCGTTCGCCGCCGCGCCCTTCCACCCACCGGTGAGCGTGTCGATCACCGTCTGCAGACGCTTGATCTCGCCCTGGATCGAGCTGTTGACCGAGGAGATACGGCCGCTGAACGCGACCATCTCCTCCTCGGTGGTAGTGAACTGTCCAGCCATAGGTCAACGTCCCCCATGAGACTCGCACGTCGCCCGTAGGCCGCCGAAGCAGCGCCCGTACGGTCGGCATCGCCTGTTGATGCCTTCTGTAACTCTAACCACCTGGTCTGACATCCCCAATGACGGGAGGCCAATTGTGACGCGTTCACTACAGTCGTCAACTGGCCTTATATGCAACCGGTTTGATCGCAAGACCGGCCAATTCCGGAACTTCCCGGTCAAGACGTCAAGACCCCTGCGGCTGGCTCGCGGACTTGGTGTCCAGCGAAGGCCCCGCCGAGAGCAGTCGCGACCACTCCTTGGGCACCAGCGCCGGAGAGGCGATGCCCCCGTACCCGAGCCGGATCTGCGACTGGTTCACGTCCTTGTCGGCAGTGCCCGTGCTGTCGGCGCTGTCGTTGTTCGCCGGCACCGAGTAGCGCAGCCCGGTGTCCGTCAGCAGGAACGTCGACCCGTCCGCCGATGCGCCCGTGACCTCCTTGTAGAGCAGGCCGCTGCCGGGGGACACATACGCGCTGCTGCTGCCGTCGGCGATCGGCGCCGGGTAGTCGCCGCCCGCCCATGTCGACATCTCGCGGGTCCCGGTCGACTCGCCGCCGACCTGCTTGTCACCGCCGTAGTAGGCGCTGCAAATGACCCGGTCGCCGCTCTCCCTGGTGTTCGCCTGCGTGGTCACCTCGGTCGGCCACGGCACCTTCCGGCGGTCTCCCAGGAACGGCGGCTCGTTGGCGGTCACGCTGGCCGCGCCCACATGGACCGCCTTGGGGTCCCTGTCGTAGACCGCCTGACCCACCCGCCCCTCGAGCAGCAGCTTCGCCACGAAGTCGGACACCAGCGCCACCCCGTTCTTGAGGACGACGTAGTGCTCGCCGTTGGCCTCCAGCACCTTGCCGACGGTGCGGTGTTCCTCCGGCGCGCCTGTGGTGGACGACGGTTCGCCCACACCGTCCACCATCGGCAGGAAGATCGGGAGCGGGCTCTTGGTGACGCTGTTCATCCACTCCTGCGTCACCTTCTGCGGCTCCGCCAGCTCTCCGAAGAGGATCTTGCGAAGCAGCTGGTCCTCGACCTGCTTCACCGCGGGCGAGACCGGCTGACTCCGCCTGGCCGCAAAGGTCGCATCGAGCGGGTGGGCGACGCCTCGGCCGTCCACCAGGTACTCCTTGCCGTCCGGGTCCTCGACGTACAGCGATTGATCGCCGTCCAGTTTGCCCTTTTTGGTGCTCGTCAGCTTCTTGCGGTTGTCGTCGTTCTCACTGAAGACGAAGACGGCCCGCTGCGCCTTCGCGCGCGAACTGCCCCCGCTCGGACGCTCGCACAGCGCCCAGGTCTTCTTCTTGCGGGCATCCTCTTCGCTCGGCAGCCGGTCGGGCGCGTACGGGATGCCCACAGTCGCCCCGTGCTGCAGTGCGTCGGCCCCGTCCAGCACCGACTCCTTCACCTTGACGACCTGGAACTTGTTCGGGTCCTTGAGGAGAAGTCTGGCGGAGGCGAGGTTGAGCACCGGATGGAGCAGCTTCTTCTCGAACGTCTCGTCGCCGTCCTTGTCGACCCCCAGGACCACATAGCGGGTCGTGGACTGGTCACCGACGATGACGTTGACGCCCGGGTCGTCCCAACCCTTGGGCGCGGCGGGCTTGATGAGGCCGCACGCCCCGAAACCGACGAGTATCACCACGCCGAGCACGATGGTGGGCACGACGTTGCGCACCGGCCGGGGCGCGCTCTCCATCGAACCGTTGGGCAGGGGTTTCAGGAACGACGCCACCGTCCGCTTGCGTGCGAAGTTGTAAGCGTTGAGCTCGTCCCGACGTGATGCCATTGTTGCCCTGTCTCCCCGCCTGCCGGATCCATCAGTGACCGCCCTCGGCTGTCACGCCGACGCGCCCTCTACTATGCCGTGTGATGATCGACCCGTACGGTACGGGGGCCACGCCGCCAGGCGCCACCCGCATCGTCGGTCGCCACGTCACGAGGCCAACCAGCCAATCAGAGGCCAAAACAACAGAGGAGCAGGCCGGGGGATGTCCAACGCCACCAGGACCCGACGCCGCTCAGGACCGCAGCCACAGCCTGCCGGTCCGGGCACCAACGGAGCAGCCGCGGGAGCACCGGGATCAGCTCCCCGCAGTGGCACCCGTGAGCCGCACCGGACGTCCGGAGCGGTAACACCCCGGCTGCGGGCGCAGACCGGCCGTGTCGGTGTGCGGGTCAAGCAACTCGTGCTGCTCGAAGTCGCGGCGGCACTGCTGCTGGTGGGCTGGCTGATCCATCCGCTGGCCCTCATCGGCACCGCGATCGTCGCCGCGGCGCTCCTCGTCTTCGCGCTGGGCCGCCGTCGGCGCATCCCGCTCCCGGACTGGATCGCGACCGTACGGGCGATGAAGCGGCGCAGGGCCGACGCGACGATTCCCGTACCGCACGGCATCGAATCGGCGTTCGCGCCGATCGTCGAGTGCGACCCCAGCCTGCGCACGTACGAGTACCTTGCCCGTGACCAGCGTGCGATCGGGTTCGTCGGTGACGGCACCTTCCTCACCGCGCTCGTGCAGGTGGAGGCCCGCGACGAGCCGCTGCGGCCGGCGCCGGGCAGCCGGCCCATACCGCTGCATCTGCTGTTTTCGGCGCTGGACGTCGAGGACATCCACCTCGAATCCGTGCAGTTCGTGCAGTACACCCAGCCGGCGCCGGCTCCGCACCTGCCCCAGCAGGCCGTTGCCGCCCGCTCGTACGCACCGCTGCAGGCGCAGACGGGGACCCCAGCCACTCAGCTGACGTGGATCGCGCTCAAGCTCGACCCCGAACTGTGCCCGGAGGCCATCGAGGCGCGCGGGGGCGGAACCCGGGGCGCCCAGCGCTCTCTGCTGCGCGCCGCCGATCAGCTGGCCAGCCGGCTCAACGGCCACGGCCTGCGGGCGCGTGTCCTGGAGGAGCCGGACGTCGTGGCGGCGCTCGGCACCGCGGCCTGTGTCAGCCCACGGGCCGGCGCGGGCGGGGCCGGTGCGAACGGCCGTGCGGCGCGCCGCACTCAGGAGACGGTGCGCGCCTGGCGGTGCGACGACCGCTGGCACAGCTCGTACTGGATCCGCAGCTGGCCGCAGCTCGGTGCGGGTGGCGCGCCGTTGGCGGGCATCGCGAACCTGCTGTCGGGCACGCGCGCGATGGCCAGTACGTTCAGCCTCACCGCGACGCGGGCGAGCGGCAACACCCCGGGGGTGACCGGGTACGTCCGGCTGTCGTCCCGCAGTGAGAACGAGCTCGGAGCCGCCCAGTCGGAGCTGGAGAGGAGCTCCCGCTCCGTGAAGGTGGGTCTGGTGCGGCTGGACCGTGAGCAACTGCCCGGCCTCCTGGCAACGCTTCCCCTCGGAGGTACCCGCTGATGTCCACGCCCACCTATCCCCCGCGCTCCGACTGGAACAACCAGAACCGCTGGGGAAACAACCGCGTCGGGCGGCCCACTCATCTGCCCACTCCCGAGCCGGAGGAGCCGCAACAGGCCCTGCCCGAGCAGCGTTTCCACCCGGGCTTCGGGCTCCGGGGGCCTCGGCGCGACCGCCATGTGCTGCCGGTGGAGGCCCTCGACGAGCTGTCGGTGCCGGTGGGCGACGACGGTGTGGTCATCGGCGTCGATCCGCAGAACCGGCCCGCGGTGCTGAGTCTGATCCGTCCCGCAGCGCTGGACGTGGTTCTGGTCGGCAGTATGTGGATGGCCCAACTGCTCGCCCTGCGCACCGTCGCGGTGGGTGCGCGGGTCGCGGTGGAGACCGCCCGCCCGCCGGGGTGGGCGCAGATGGCGCAGGCCGCCGGTGGCGGGCAGCAGTGCGTGTCCTTGCACGAGGTGCGGCAGATCGCGGCGCAGGGGGCATCCGTCTCCAGCCCGGTCCTGGTCGTACGGGACTGCGGTGCCCAGCCGCCGCGTAACCAACTCGCTCCCAGCCCGTGGCAGTCGGTCCTCACGCTGCTGCCGTTCCTGGGGCCGCGGGCGCCGCGCATGCTGGCCCGGGCCCAGCTGGTCGGCCTGCAGCGGCTGTCGCCGCAGGAGGCCGAGGTCGTGACCCGCATCATGCGGCTGCCGCACGATGTGGCGGCGGCACTGCCGACCCTGAGCGACAACGCCATGCTGTGGTGCACCCGCGACCACCATCAATTCGTCCTGACCCAGCCCACCGAGGCCGAAACGGGTCTGCTCGGCATGCCCCGGCGCATGGACTGAGAGACGCGGCGGAGTACCCGACAGGGCCCTCAACAGCACACAAGGGCTCGTCTGTGGTACCGCTCAGCGAGTGACTAGGCTGTCCTACAGCGGTAGCGGCACACTCGGACAGCCGACACGGGGAGGGATCGTTGGTGAAGCATGACGTGGTGTGCCGCCATGCCCGCAACGACCGAATGATCCGCCTGTATCCGGTCCTGCCGTTCAGGTGCGTTTCAGTGCAGGAGGCACAGTGAACAGCGATCAGGGCGATTCCCGTCCGGACGGGACCTATTCCGACGACGAACAGGACGTCGAGCTCACGGGTGAGTTCAAGCTCGACTACACGGCGCCCGCCTGGTACGCGCAGAACAGCCGCGACACCGGGGGCGGTGCCCCCTCCGCGCCGGCTCCCCCGCCGCCGACCGGCAACCCGCTGCCGCTGGCGGGGCCTTCGTCGTACGGTCCTCCGGTGGGTGCCGGGCAGCCCACCGCGCCCACGCCGCCTGCACAGGCCACCTCCGCACAGCAGCCTCCGTCACCGTCTCCGGTCGGTCCCGCCCCTGTTCCCCCGCAGGCTTCGCCGGGCGGGCCGCCCGGCACACAGCAGGGCGGCGTTCAGCAGAGCGGTCCCGGGGTTGGCGTCGGCGGCGCGCCGAACCCGAACGTGCCCGGTTCGGGCGGCCCCGCCGCGTCCGCGGCCGCCGGCCCTCCCCCGCCCGCGTTCCCCATGCTCCGGCCGGTCGACACCGACCAGGCCCCCGCCTCCGCACCGTCTGCGGCTGCGGCTGCCCCCGCCGCGCCGGTACGTCCCGCACCCGCCGCAGAGTCCGAAGCTCCCGAAGAGCCCGTGACAGCGTCCGAGCCGAACACCGCGGCGCCAGCGGCTGAACCGGAGAGCACCGACGGCGCCTCGCCCGTACGCGTGCGCAGCGGGTCGGGAGTCGACCCGTCGGCCTCGCTGTGGGGTGACGACCCGGATCCGGACGAGACTGAACCGGCCGATTCCACGGAACCGGCTCCCGCTCGCACTCCGGCGCAGGGTGCCTCCGCCTCGGACGATTCCGATGCGGCGAACAACGAGCAAGCGGCGAACGCTTCATCCGCCCCCGACGGCCCGACGTCGGAAGCGGGCGCGCCCGCGGAGCCTCCCGCGCCGACCGCCCCGCAGGCGGACGGGCAACAGGCCTCTGCCATACCGGCGCAGCAGACCGGCGGGGCACCGTGGACCCAGACCACTCCCGCCGCGGGTTCCGTCCCACCGCTTCCGCCGAACTACCAGCCCGCGGATCCGGCCACTGCCCAGGCGCAGGGTGCTTACGGAGTCCCGCAGCAGGGCCGGCAGCAGCCCGGCACTCCGGCTCCGCAGCCCGGCGGCTACGGCTACCCGGGCCCGGGGCAAGCGGCACCCCAGGGAGCGGCCGGGGCCATGCCGCCGCAGGCACAACCCGACCGGCCCTACGCCGCCCCCACCCAGCAGGGCTCACCCAACGACCCCAACGCCCAAGCCCCACAACCCGGTTACGGCTACCCACAGCAGGGCGCTCAGGCACCGCACCCCGGCCAGCCGTACCCCGCACAGGCGGCACCGCAGGCCGACGGCTACGGCTACCCACACCCGGGGCAGGCGGCGCCGCAGGCCGACGGCTACAGCTACCCGCACCCGGGGCAAGCGGCGGCACAGGCCGGCGCCATGCCACCCCAGGCACAACAGCCCTACGCAGCACCCGCCCAACAGGGCGCACCCAACGACCCCAACTCACAAGCCCAACAACCCGGTTACGGCTACCCACAACAGGGCGCTCAGGCACCGCACCCAGGCCAGCCCTCCCCCGCACAAGCGGCACCGCAGGCCGGCGCCATGCCACCCCAGGCACAGCCCGACCAGCCCTACGCCGCCCCCACCCAACAGGGCGCACCCAACCCGCCCGCCCCACAGCCCGGTTACGACGGCGGGTACGCCTACCCGCAGCAGGGCACACAGGGTGGCGGCCAGGCCCAGGGGCAGCCGAACCAGTCCGGTGCCGCCCCAGGCTCCACGCCCCTCCCGCGGACAGACCCGCGCGC
Organism: Streptomyces sp. NPDC004647; assembly: GCF_040609575.1. Classification (NCBI taxonomy): domain Bacteria; kingdom Bacillati; phylum Actinomycetota; class Actinomycetes; order Kitasatosporales; family Streptomycetaceae; genus Streptomyces; species Streptomyces sp. NPDC004647. The sequence continues at coordinate 64,035 of NZ_JBEXKU010000044.1, forward strand.
GGACGGCTGGACCCCGTCCCCCGGTCCCGGTCAGCAGCAGCAGCGCTCCGCCCCCGGGGCGCCACTGGGCTACGGCGCTTCCGTCGAGCTGACCTCCGACCGCCTGATGCGCAACCAGCCCAAACGCAAAAAGCCGGGGGCCAACGCCCAGCCGTCCCGGTTCAAGCTGGGCGCCAAGAAGGAGGAGGCCGAACGGGAGCGCAAGCTTGAGCTGATCCGTACTCCGGTGCTCTCCTGCTACCGGATCGCGGTGATCAGCCTCAAGGGCGGTGTGGGCAAGACCACGACGACCACCGCTCTCGGCGCGACACTCGCGACCGAGCGCCAGGACAAGATCCTTGCGATCGACGCGAATCCGGACGCCGGTACGCTCGGCCGCCGTGTGCGTCGTGAGACCGGTGCGACCATTCGCGACCTGGTGCAGAACATCCCGCACCTGAACAGCTACATGGACATCCGCCGGTTCACCTCCCAGGCCCCCTCCGGTCTGGAGATCCTGGCCAACGACGTGGACCCGGCGGTGTCCACCACGTTCAACGACGAGGACTACCGGCGCGCCATCGACGTGCTCGGCAGGCAGTACCCGGTCATCCTCACCGACTCGGGCACGGGCCTGCTCTACAGCGCGATGCGCGGCGTGCTCGACCTCGCGCACCAGTTGATCATCATCTCCACCCCCTCGGTGGACGGCGCGAGCAGCGCCAGCACCACGCTCGACTGGCTGTCCGCGCACGGCTACGCCGACTTGGTGCAGCGCAGCATCACCGTCATCTCGGGAGTCCGCGAGACCGGCAAGATGATCAAGGTCGATGACATCGTGTCCCACTTCGAGACCCGCTGCCGCGGCGTGGTCGTCGTACCGTTCGACGAACACCTGGCCGCGGGGGCCGAGGTGGACCTCGACATGATGCGACCGAAGACCCGGGAGGCGTACTTCAACCTCTCGGCGATGGTCGCCGAGGACTTCGTCCGCGTCCAGCAGGCGGAGGGGCTGTGGACGGCGGACGGAACCGCCCAGCCACCGCAGATGGCCCCGCCGATGCCGGGCCAGCCGCAGCCTTACGGGCAGCCGCAGCCGTACGGGCAGCCGCAGCCTCACGGGCAGCAGGCCGGATACCCGCCCCAGCAGGGCGGGCACCCGCAGCAGCCCGGACAGCCGTACGCCCAGCCGCCGCAGGTTGACCCGCAGACCGGACAGCCCTTGCCGCCGCAGCAGTACCCGCAGGCAGGAGCGCAGTGGCAGACGGGGCAGCCACCCGCCCAGCCCCAACAGGGCGCGGTCCCGCCGGGGTGGACCCAGCAGCCGCAACAGCCTCAGCAGGGCGAACAAGACGAACAACAGCCCTCGCCTGGCACGTTCCCACCCGGCGAGGGCTGGCAGCAACCCGCCCAGGGAGAACAACCCCAACAGCCCGGCTACGGCTACCCGCAGCAGCAGCCTCCGCAACAGCAGTGAGCCAGTTCGAGTTCGGCGCACAGCGACGCTGATGATCGATCAGGCGTCCACCTTCGCCCCGCCGAGCTACTGCTGCGGGGGGGGGCGGGGGGCCCCGGGGCGGCCCCCCCCCGCCCCACATAAACCC
>NZ_JBEXKU010000045.1:0-63541 GCF_040609575.1 Streptomyces sp. NPDC004647
CTTTTACCTCTGGTTGGGGGGGGGTTTCCCCCCCGTCCCGGGCCGGGGGGGGGGGGCCCCCGCGCGCTCGGGGGCGCGGCGGCGGCCCGGGTATGCGGGGGCGGCGGCCCTGTGTCAGTCCTCCGGCAACTCCACCGGCGCGATGTCGTCGTACACATCGCCCGGTCCCGGGTTGGCGGCGTCGCTCGCTCCGCCGAAGTGGTGCATCACGCCCCAGACCGCGTTCAGCGCGGTCTGTACGGCGCCCTCGGCCCAGCCCGCGGTCCAGGAGATGTCATCACCCGCGAGGAAGATGCCCCGCTTGTCCTGGGGCAACCGGTCCTGCATGAAGTGGGTGAACAGGCGCCGCTGGTAGCGGTAGTGGCCCGGCAGGTTCGCCTTGAAGGCGCCCATGAAGTAGGGCTCGTTCTCCCAGGAGACCGTGACGGGGTTGCCGATGATGTGCCCGCGGATGTCGACCTTCGGGTAGATCTCCGACAGCGACTTCAGCATGACCTCCATCCGCTCGTTCGCGTCCAGCGGCAGCCACTTGAGGCTGTCGTCGCACCAGGTGTACGAGAGGCAGATGACGGCGGGCTTGTCGGGCCCGTTGTCCAGCAGGTAGGTGCCACGGGTCATCCGGTCGGTGAGCGTCATGCTCATCACGTCCCGGCCCGTCTTTTCGTCCTTGTCCAGCCAGAACGGCCGGTCGACGGGCACGAAGAGCTTGGAGGACTCCATGTAGTGCGTGCGCTCCATCGCCGTCCAGTGGTCGATGGGGAACAGCGCGTCGTCGCAGTCGATCTTGGAGAGCAGCATCCAGCTCTGCGCGGTGAAGATCGCCGCCTGGTACGTACGGATGTCACCGGCGGCGTCGGTGACGGTGATCCGGTTGCCCGCGGTGCGGCGCAGCCGGGTCACGGCCGGGCGCGGCTCGCCGCCGTGCAGCGACTCCAGAGAGGTGCCGTACGGCCAGTGGACGATCTTCTCCGGCTCACGACGCCACAGCCGCAGCGGAAGCTGCTGGCTGCCGCCGACGATGCCGCGGTGGTCGTCGTCCGCGCCGGTGTAGACGACCCGCAGGATCTCCAGGATGGAGTTGGGGAAGTCGGTGTCCCAGCCGCCGGTGCCGAAGCCGACCTGGCCGAAGATCTCCCGGTGACGGAAGGACTTGAAGGCCGGGGAGTCGCAGAGGAAGCCGTAGAAGGTCTGGTTGTCCAGCTTCTCCACCAGCTGCGCCCAGATCTCGCGGATCCGGGGGATATCGCGCTCGCGCATGGCCAGCTGCATGTCGGAGAAGTCGGCGCCGTCCTCGAGGCAGGCGTTCCAGGCGTGCATGACCTGGTGGTAGACCTCGGGCAGGTCCTCGACCGAGGTGGCGTAGTGGGACTCGCCCTTGAGGTCGACGACGGTGGACGGGGTGTCCGGGGCCAGCGGGTTCGGGAAGGGCTTGGTCTCCAGGCCGACCAGGTCGATGTAGTGCTGGAAGGCGGTGGAGGACGGCGGGAAGCGCATCGCGCCCATCTCGGCCGTGAGGTCCGCATCGCACCCCTCGAAGCCGACCGTTCGCAGCCGGCCGCCGATCGCGTCGGCCTCGTAGACGACGGGCTTGAGGCCCATCTTCATCAGTTCGTACGCGGCGACGATGCCGGACAGGCCGCCGCCGATGACCGCGACCTCGGTGCCGTGCTCGGTCGCGGGTACCGCTCCGAGCCCGGCGGGATGGGCCAGGTAGTCGTCGTAGGCGTACGGGAAGTCCGGGCCGAACATCGTGATGGGCGGCTGGGCTTGCGCCTGGGCGTGCTGCTCGTCGTGGACGGCGGTGGGCACCGTGGACGTCATCGGCGGAACTCTCCTACGGGAACTGCTGGCGGGGGATCGGGGCAGGGGCGCGCGAGCCGGGTCACAGGAGCGAGGTGTACAGCTCGGGACGGCGGTCGCCGAGGTAGCTGTTCTCGGCGCGGGAGGCCTTGAGAAGGTCCGGGTCCATATCGGCCACGACCAGGTCGTCGGCGACGCCGGCGCGGGCGCGCACCGTCCCGTCGGGTGCGGCGAGACAGCTCAGCCCGGTGAAGTGGAAGTCCCCCTCGCGGCCGCACCGGTTGGCGTACGCGATGTAGAGCTGGCTCTCCCAGGCGCGGGCCGGCAGGACGGTCTGCGCGACGATCTCGTACGGGCGCATCAGCGCGGTGGGCACGAGCAGCAGCTCGGTTCCGGCGAGGGCGTGGGCCCGTACGTTCTCCGGGAACTCCACGTCGTAGCAGATCAGCAGGCCGACCCGGACCCCGTCGAGGTCCGCCTGGACGACGGCCCGGTCCCCCGGGGTGAAATGGTCGGTCTCGAAGTCGCCGAAGAGATGGGTCTTGCGGTAGTTGGCGAGCCGGGAGCCGTCGGGGCCGATCAGCTGGACCGAGTTGTACAGGGTGCGGCCCGCGCGCTCGGGGTAGCCGTAGGCGATCGCGAGGCCGTTCTCGGCGGCGATCCCGGCCACGCGCCCCGCACCGGGTCCGTCGGCGGTCTCGGCCAGCCCGGGCAGGGCGTCGCCGACGGCGTACCCGGTCAGATACAGCTCGGAGGCGAGCAGCAGACGGGCGCCCGCGTCGGCGGCCCGGCGGGCGGTGCGGGCGAGCGCGGCGAGGCTGTCCTCACTGGTGCGGGGGACGCCGCCGGGGCCTTGGTACAGCGCGGTGCGCAGCGGCGCCATGGAACCTCTTCGCTGGTGCGTGCGGCTTTTCGGGGTGACCAGACGACGGTACGGTCCGCGTTCGCGGCGGGACAAGGCGTGTCCATTGCCGCCCCCGCACGATCCATTGCGCGATGTCGGCGCAGTGCGGCGAATCGTTGTCCACAGTTCGCCCAGCCGGGCGACGACCTCGCGCGGCAGCTCGGGACCCGGCCATCCGCCGCCGCCCCCGCCCCCGCCCCCTCGCCGAGCCGGCCGCCGACGCCGCCCTCCCGCTCGCCGTCGTCCGACCGGTCCGTGGCGGGGCAGGTGCGGCCATGGGTCACGGTGTAGGGGTGCACCATGGGCCCGCTCTCTGGCGGTGTACGAGCGCCTGGTTGCGGCGGGCGATGTTGAACGGCACGGCGAAGACGCCATGGCGCAGTCTCGCCTGCTTGACCGCCGCTTCGACGGCCGCCCGGCGCGCCGTGTTCAGCGCCCGGCCGACCTGCCCGATCTCGTCCTGGCGGGCCGCTGCGCCGCCGTAGGACAGCGGCGGGGCCGCCGCGGCCGCGTCGACCCGCTCCCCCGCGCTCAGCCGCTCCATCTCTCAGGCGGGCGAGCCGGAGCTGTAGCGCCGCAGCAGCGGGGAGAGCACGAGCACCGACTTCGTACGCTCCACGTACGGCTCTCCCGCGATGCGCTCCAGAACCCGTTCGAAGTGCCGCATGTCCAAGGCGAAGACCTGGACGATGGCGTCCGCGTCGCCGGTCACGGTCGAGGCGGACGCCACCTCCGGGTAGCGCGACAGGCCGCGGTGGATCGCCTCGGGTGAGGTGTTCCGGCGACAGTAGAGCTCGATGTAGCCCTCGGTCTCCCAGCCCAGCGCCGCCGGGTCGACCCGTACGGTGAAGCCGGTGATGGCGCCCTGCGCGCGCAGTCGGTCCACCCGCCGCTTCACGGCGGGGGCGGAGAGGCCGACTTCGGATCCGATGTCGGCGTAGCTGCGCCGGGCGTCCTCGGCCAGGGCGTGGACGATGCGTTCGTCGAGATCGTTCAGTCGCACTGCGGGTGGATCACTTCTCTGCCGAGGCCAGCCGGGAGCGGCGCATGCCGTATCCGAAGTAGACCACAAGCCCCACGGCCATCCAGACTCCGAAGACGATCCAGGTGATCCAGTCCAGGCTGCTCATCATCCAGAGGCAGAGCGCGAAGCCGATGACGGGCAACAGCGGGGACAGCGGCACCCGGAAGCTGCGGGGCATCTCGGGGCGGCTGCGGCGCAGCACGATCACCGCGATGTTCACCAGGGCGAACGCGAAGAGGGTGCCGATGCTCGTGGCGTCGGCGAGCCGGCCGAGCGGGACGGCGGCGGCCAGGACGCCGCAGAAGAGCGAGACGATCACGGTGTTGGCGCGCGGGGTGCCGGTGCGCCGGTCGACCTTGGAGAAGACCTTGGGCACCAGTCCGTCGCGGGACATCGCGAAGAGGATGCGGGTCTGGCCGTAGAGCACGGTCAGCACGACGCTGGCGATGGCGATGACGGCGCCCGCGGCGAGCAGCACGGCCCAGAAGCTCTGCCCGGTGACGTTCTCCATGATCCCGGCGAGTGCGGCCTCGGAGTCCTGGAAGCCCTTCCAGGGCATGGCGCCGACGGCGACCGCCGCGACGAGGACGTACAGCGCGGTGACGATCAGCAGCGACAGCATGATCGCGCGCGGCAGGTCCCGCTTCGGGTTCTTGGCCTCCTCACCGGCGGTGGAGGCGGCGTCGAAGCCGATGTACGAGAAGAACAGGGTCGCTCCCGCGGCGCTGACGCCGGCCATGCCGAGCGGCATGAAGGGCGCGTAGTTCCCGGCGCGGATGCCGGTGAAGGCGACGGCGCAGAAGAGCAGCAGCGCGCCGATCTTCACGGCGACCATGATCGTGTTGGCGCGGGCGCTCTCGCGGGCACCGCCGAGCAGGAAGGCCATCGAGAGCAGCACCACGAGCAGCGCTGGCAGGTTGAAGATGCCGCCGTCGCCGGGGGGTGCGGCCAGCGCCGTGGGTATGGTCACGCCGATCGTGCCGTCGAGGAGCTCGTTGAGATACTCGCCCCAGCCGACGGCGACTGCCGCGACCGAGACCCCGTACTCGAGGATCAGACACCAGCCGCAGATCCAGGCGATGAGCTCGCCCATGGTCGCGTAGGCGTAGGAGTACGAGGAGCCGGAGACCGGGATGGTGCCGGCGAGCTCCGCGTAGGAGAGCGCCGAGAACAGTGCCGTGAGACCGGCGATGATGAAGGAGACCGTGACGGCGGGGCCCGCCTTGGGCACGGCCTCGCCGAGCACCACGAAGATGCCGGTGCCCAGCGTCGCGCCGATGCTGATCATCGTCAGCTGCCACATGCCGAGTGAGCGCCGCAGAGTGCCGCCCTCTCCCTGGCCGCCCTCGGCCACGAGGCGTTCGACGGGCTTGCGCCGCATGAGACGGGTGCCGAAGCCACCCGCGGGCCGCTGCGGTGACCGTTGCTCGCTGTCTGCGGCCGGTGGGGCTGCGCCGTGGTCCAACACTGGGGTGGCTCCTTCATCGCTGCCTTCTCAGCGGCGGCGACCAGCGGCGGACCCGCGCCGGGCATGGCAGAGGAGCCCGAGCTGAGGGGGACCGCCGAGCAGGCGGTCTCCGCCACTCCACGTACAGCGCACGACCCTACGAGGTGGGCACACGGCCCCGTAATGCACGAACCTTGCGTCTGCGCGCATCATCGTTGCGCCCGGATCGCACGCATGCGCAATCGTTGCAGGTCACCGTATGCATCGCGAAATCACACCGCAGCGTGTGCGTCGACCGGCGGCCCCGCCGGCCTCCACGCCGCCTCGCCCGCTGCCCGTCCGATCACGGGCCATGGCGGCTCTCACCGGGCATCCCCGCACGTGAGAATGGTCCGGGGAGGGGCGCGTCGCACGTGCCGACGGGCTGCCGCAGGGTAGGGGTATGGGGTTCCCGTACCCGAAGAACGGCGGTGGTCGATGAGCAGCGGCTGGCTGGACCCGGAGCCCTTTCTGCGCGGAGTGGCCTGGAGATACGAGGGCCGGATGGTGCGGGCCGACCCGGAGGACCGGCTGCGGCTGCCGCAGGACACCTGGCAGCGGGCACGTATCCCGGTGGGCGTACGGCTGGAGTTCACGGCGGACGGCGCGTCCGCGCTGGAGGTGCGCTACGAGGCGGGTGAGCCAGGCCCGGCGGAGGTGCTGCGCGAGCTGAACCCGATCTTCGAACTGTGGCGCGACGACGAGCCGCTCGCCGAGGTCCCGGCCCGCAGCTGCGCCGAGGACTGCGTGCCGGTCCCGCTCCCCACCGGGCAGGGGCCGTTCACCCTCCACCTCCCCGAATCCCTCTCCCCCCGGGTGCTGGGCATCCGCGCGGTGGGCGGAGTGGTGTCGCCCGCGCCGCCACGTCCGCGCTGGGCCGTGTACGGCGACTCGATCACCGAGGGCTGGTTCAGCAGCCGCCCGGCGCTGGCCTGGCCCGCGGTGGCCGGCCGGTCGCTCGGCCTGGACCACGTCAATCTCGGCTACGCGGGCTCGGCACTCGGCGAACTCGCCTCCGCCGAGCAGCTGGCCTCGCTCCCCTGCGATCTCCTGACGCTCGCCTTCGGCACCAACTGCTGGGACCGGGTCCCGCACACGGCTCGGCTGCTGCACGAGACGACGCGGCTCTTCCTCGAGCTGGTCCGCCAGGCCCGCCCGAGGACTCCGCTCCTCGTGGTCTCCCCCGTCGTCCGCCCTGGCGCCGACGACACGCCGAACCGGCTCGGCGCCACCCTCTCCGACCTGCGCACCGCCCTGGAGACGGCGGTCGAGGAGCGCACCGCGGCCGGGGACGACAGGCTGGCGCTGCTGCCCGGCGCGCACCTGCTGCGCCCCGGGCATCTGGCCGACGGCGTCCACCCCGACGACAAGGGCCAGGCGGCGCTGGGCGCCGCCGTCTCCGCCGCCCTGTGCGAGGCGGGCTTCGCCGCCCGCTGCTGAGAAGCCCTCACGCCTCCGCTCCCCGGCCCGAGCCCGGAGCCCGGCTATACGGCTCCGGCTTGACGTGCTCCCCGGCCTAAGGTCCGGGGATTCCTGCCACGGTCGTCTGACCGTCTGGGTGGCTTCCTGTTTCATCGCGCTGTGCCGGGACGGTTCCCGGTCTTACCCACGCTCAGCAGGCGTTCAGCCTGTCCGCCCGTCCGGCGGCCAGGCTGCACGTTCATTTGGTCTTTGTGACCAAATACCGGCGTGGAGTGTTCAACGACGAGATGTTGACGCGCTGCGAAGAGATCATGTGGAAGGTGTGCCAGGACTTCGAGGCCGAGCTGAAGGAGTTCAACGCAGAACGCGACCACGTGCATCTCCTGGTGCACTACCCGCCCAAGGTCGCCGTCTCCAAGCTGGTCAACAGTCTCAAGGGCGTCTCCGCCCGGTACCTGCGACGGGAGTACACCGGGGTCATGAACCGCGCCATCACGCACGAACACCTGTGGTCGCCGTCCTACTTTTCCGCTTCGTGCGGAGGCGCACCACTCGCGATCATCCGCCAGTACATCGAGCAGCAACAACGTCCGCTCCAGCCTGCGGGTCAGAGCAATCCCGAGATGCCTTTCATCCCCGGCCTGAAGGCCGAGCCTTGCACGCAAGATCATCGGTAAGTCCGCCGCCAGGGGCGAGGACATGTCGGGATGCGGGCGGAAGGGGTGTGTGACGTCGGGCCGCCGCATGGTCGTCCGCCGGATGAATCCGCTCGCCTGGACGGGATGCGCGAACTGCTTGCCGTCACCGACCGCCTCGATTCCGGCGATCAGCTGGCAGCCGACGAGCACGAAACCCTTATGGAGCGCATCGGGCGGGGCCGCCGAAGGAGATCGAGGACCTGCGCGTACAGCTGACCCGCGCCGAGGATTTCGCGGCCACCCTCCATGCCCGGCTGCAGCATACCGAGCCCGCCAACGGGTCCTGATCCCCGACGCCGCGACCGCACCCTGCCGCCGAGCATCCGGAGTGCCTCGCCACCTCAGCCGTTCCGGCATAGATGTCCGATGAACGGATCACCGAGTCCGGATAACGGTCTGGTATCGCTCGCTGGGGCTTTCGCATATTACTCATCGTTATGTGAGTTGGGTCACTAAAGACATCGCAAAGACCGTGGTAGAACGGCCCAACTCCGCAGGTGGCACCAGCCTCGCCGCCGTGCGGAGTTGTCGGCACGCACCGGCAGCACGACCAGGGTGATCACGTTCCGAGTCCGCGGACACGCCGCCAAGCGTCTCCGATCGGACAACGGCGATCGCTCCAAGACCGCACATCAACCGGCGCAGCCACCCGCGCGCCGGCCCCTGCGCCATCGAGGTAACCACAGTGTCGCTCGACTCCATCACCAAGTCCGTCGACGAAGCCGTCAGCGGATTCTTCGAGCCCATAGCCACCTGGCTCAAAGAAGTCGTCTTCTACTCCGTCCCCGTCGGGGGCACGGATCTTCCGCTCATCGTGGCCTGGCTCGTGGTCGCCGGTCTGGTCTTCACCGGCTGGTTCGGGTTCGTACAGGTCCGCAAGTTCCGACTCGCCGTTGACGTGGTGCGGGGGAAGTACGACGAGAAGGGGTCGGCCGGCGAGGTCAACCACTTCCAGGCGCTGACCGCGGCCGTCTCCGGCACGGTCGGCCTGGGCAACATCGCCGGTGTGGCCGTCGCCGTCTCCATCGGTGGCCCCGGCGCCACCTTCTGGATGATCCTGTGCGGCCTGCTCGGCATGGCCACCAAGTTCGTCGAGGTCACACTCGGTGTGAAGTACCGCGAGGTGCACGCCGACGGCACGGTCTCCGGCGGCCCGATGCACTACCTGCCCAAGGGCCTGGCCGACCGCTTCGGGAAGAACGGGAAGACCCTGGGCAAGGTCCTCGCGGTCCTCGCCTCGTTCATGGTGCTCTTCTTCGGCCTGTTCGGCGGCAACCTGTTCCAGGTCAACCAGTCCTACGCCCAGCTCGTCTCCGTCACCGGCGGCGAGAACGGCCTGATGGGCTCCTCCGCCGGCGCCCTGTTCTTCGGCATCCTCATCGCCGCGCTCGTCGGCATCGTGCTCCTCGGCGGCATCCGCTCCATCGCCAACGTCACCAGCAAGCTCGTCCCAGCCATGGCCGGCATCTACATCGCGGCCTGCCTGGTCGTCATCCTGGTCCACGTCACCGCCGTGCCCGCCGCGATCGGCACGATCATCGAGGGCGCCTTCAACCCCCAGGGGGTCGCGGGCGGTGTGCTCGGCGCGCTGATCATCGGCTTCATGCGGGCCGCGTTCTCCAACGAGGCCGGCCTCGGCTCCGCGCCGATCGCGCACTCCGCGGTGAAGACCAAGCACCCCGCCAGCGAGGGCCTGGTCGCGCTGCTGGAGCCGTTCATCGACACCGTCGTCATCTGCACGATGACCGCACTGACCATCGTCATCGCCAACCCCGCCAGCTGGGCCGAGGCCCGCACCGGCGAGTCCATCGAAGGCGTCACCATCACCTCCGACGCCTTCGCCACGGTGCTGCCCTGGTTCCCGTACATCCTCACCATCGCGGTGATGCTCTTCGCCATCTCCACCGTGCTCACCTGGGGCTACTACGGGCTCAAGGCCTGGAGCCACCTCTTCGGCCGCAGCAAGGCCAGCGAGCTCACCTACAAGGTCGTCTACACCCTGTTCGCGATCGCCGGCTCCCTGCTCAGCCTGCAGACCCTGATCGACATGGCCGACGCCGTGCTCTTCATGCTCGCGGTCATCAACATCATCGGCCTGTACCTCCTCGCCCCGGTCGTCAAGCGCGAACTGAACTCCTTCCTGGAGTTCGTCCGCGCCCGCAACGCCGGCGAGACGGACGAGGCCGACGAAGACCAGGAGCCGGTGAAGACCACCGTCTGACCGCCCCCGTGGCCCGGCTCCTGAGCGGGTCCGTACACACCTTGCGCCTTGGTGTGTACGGACCCGCTCGTCTCGCGTGTCACCTGGTGAAAATGGGCGCTGGTGGGATCCGGGGCAGTCCGTTAGGGTGCGGGGAACGCGTCGAAGTCCCCCCATGTGGCGGGATGAGGCGCGCGGTGTGCCGGGAAGTCTGGTCGGCGTCCTTGGGGCTGTATGCCCTGTGTCGATGCCCCGGAGGGTCCCTGATGGCAACCGCGCCCCGCGAGCGTTCCACCTTCCTCGGCCTTCTGCCGCTGCCCGAGCGCACCGCCGTCACCCAGGCGCTGCGGACCGAGACGGTCGGCGGGCTGGTGCTGCTGGCGGCGGCAGTGGTGGCGCTGGTGTGGGCGAACACGCCGTTCAGCGGGGCGTACGAGCAGATCCGCGACTTTCACTTCGGGATACCGGCACTCGGGCTGGACCTCTCGGTCGAGCACTGGACCGCCGACGGGCTCCTCGCCGTGTTCTTCCTGATCGCGGGCGTGGAGCTGAAACGCGAAATGGTCGTCGGTGAACTGCGCACCCCGGCCACGGCGGCCCTGCCGATGGTCGCCGCGCTGTGCGGCATGGTGGTCCCCGCCGCGCTCTACGCCGCCACCGCCTCGGCCGGCGGGGGCAGCCTGGAGGGCTGGGCGGTGCCGATGGCCACGGACATCGCCTTCGCGCTGGCGGTGCTGGCCGTGCTGAGCACCCATCTGCCCGCCGCGTTGCGCGCCTTCCTGCTCACCCTCGCCGTCGTCGACGACCTCGGCGCGATCCTGATCATCGCCGTCTTCTTCACCAGCGATCTGAACTTCCTGGCCATGGGCGGGGCGTTCGCCGGGCTGGTGGTCTTCCATCTGCTGCAGCGCTACCGGGTGACGGGCTGGTGGTGGTACGTCCCGCTCGGCGTCACCATCTGGGCGCTGATGTACAACGCTGGCGTTCACGCCACCGTCGCCGGGGTGGCCATGGGCCTGCTCCTGCGCACCACCCGCGACAAGGGGGAGTCCGCCTCGCCCGCCGAGCGCACCTCCCATCTGCTGCACCCGGTCTCGGCGGGCGTGGCGGTGCCGCTGTTCGCGCTGTTCGCCGCCGGAGTGGGGATTTCCGCGCCGACGCTGGGCGAGGTCTTCACCCGGCCCGAGCCGCTGGGGGTGGTGCTGGGACTGGTGGTGGGCAAGACCCTGGGCATCTTCGCCGGCACCTATCTGGCGGTCCGCTTCACCCGGGCCCGGCTCAACCCCGACCTCGCCTGGGCCGATGTCTTGGCCCTGGCGATGCTGGCCGGGATCGGTTTCACCGTCGCCCTGTTGATCGGCGAGCTGGCCTTCCCCGACCCGACCGACGCCGAGCACATCAAGGCCGCCGTCCTCATCGGTTCCCTCATCGCCGCCTCCCTCGCCGCCCTCCTGATCAAGCGCCGCAACGGCGTCTACCGCCGCCTGTACGAGGAGGAGACCCGCGACGAGGACGCCGACGGCATCCCGGACATCTACCAACGCACCGACACCACCACTCAGTGAGAGGCACAGCAGCCGAACGCTGATGTGAAAGGGGAGTGCCGTGGACCCCTCCGTGATGACCGTGGTGATCATCGCCGCTCTTAACGCTCCGGCTCACCGCTCCGGCCCCCGGTCGGTGGACCGGGGGCCGGAGCGGTGAGGACGCGAGCGGAAGCGGGTCAGTTCCAGCTGGCGTGCAGCGGCTGGCCCTCGGCATAGCCCGCGGCGCTCTGCACGCCGATGACGGCCCGCTCGTGGAACTCCTCCAGGGACCCCGCACCCGCGTACGTGCAGGAGCTGCGGACGCCCGCGATGATCGAGTCGATCAGATCCTCGACACCGGGCCTGGCCGGGTCCAGGAACATCCGCGAGGTGGATATGCCCTCCTCGAACAGTCCCTTGCGCGCCCGGTCGTAGGCCGACTCCTCGCTGGTCCGGCTCTGCACGGCACGCGCGGAGGCCATGCCGTAGCTCTCCTTGTACGGCCGCCCGTCGGCGGCGTGCTGGAGATCGCCCGGGGACTCGTACGTACCGGCGAACCAGGAGCCGACCATGACGTTGGACGCGCCGGCGGCCAGCGCCATCGCCACGTCGCGCGGGTGGCGGACTCCGCCGTCGGCCCATACGTGCTTGCCGAACTTCCGTGCCTCGGCGGCGCATTCGAGCACCGCGGAGAACTGCGGCCGGCCGACACCGGTCATCATCCGCGTGGTGCACATGGCGCCCGGCCCCACACCGACCTTGACGATGTCGGCGCCCGCCTCGATGAGATCCCGTACGCCCTCGGCGGCGACGACGTTGCCCGCCACGACCGGGACCTGCGGGTCGAGGCCGCGCACCGCCCTGACGGCGCTGATCATCGACTCCTGGTGACCGTGCGCGGTGTCCACGACGAGCGTGTCCACGCCTGCCGCCAGCAGCCCCTTGGCCCGGCCCGGGACATCGCCGTTGACCCCGACGGCGGCGGCGATCCGCAGCCTGCCGCGGTCGTCGGTCGCCGGCGTGTAGAGGGTGGCGCGCAGCGCGCCCTTGCGGGTGAGGATGCCGACGAGCATGCCGTCCTGGTCCACCGCGGGCGCGAGCTTGCGGTGCGCGGCGTCCAGGCGGTTGAAGGCCTCGCGGGGGTCGATGTCCGCGTCGAGGAGCAGCAGCTCCCGGGACATCACCTCGGACAGCTGGGTGAAGCGGTCGACCCCGGTCAGGTCCGACTCCGTGACGACGCCGACCGGCCGGCCGTCCGCGACGACGACACCCGCGCCGTGTGCCCGCTTGGGCAGCAGGGACAGGGCGTCGGCGACGGTCGCGTGCGGAGCGAGCACGATGGGGGTGTCGAGGACGAGATGCCGCTGCTTGACCCAGCCGATGACCTCGGTGACGACGTCCAGCGGAATGTCCTGCGGGATGACGGTGAGACCGCCGCGGCGGGCGACTGTCTCGGCCATCCGGCGGCCCGCGATCGCGGTCATGTTGGCGACCACGAGCGGGATGGTGGTGCCGGTCCCGTCCGGCGCGGACAGGTCCACGCCCTGGCGGGAGCCCACCGCGGAGCGGCTGGGCACCATGAATACGTCGTCGTACGTCAGGTCGTACGGCGGTTTCAGGTCGTTGAGGAAACGCACGTGCTGAACATCCCAGTCAATCGGAGTTGGCCCTCGGCCGGAGAAGTCCGAGGAAACGCACGTACCTCATTGTCCCATGACCGCAGCGGATCCCGGCCCGGGACGATCATCCAGGAGAGCGGACGAGCGCTGGGCGGATCGTACGAACCGGATCGTACGAACCGGATCGTACGAACCGGGGCGTACGAACCGGGGCGTCAGACTCCGTCGGGATCGGCCCGGTCCAGCGCCGGCCGCGGCCCCGGTCCCGTCTCGTGCAGCAGATGGTCGGCGGCCGCGGTGTCCGTGACCAGGCTGGTGACCAGCCCGGAGCGCAGTACGGCGCCGATGGCGGCGGCCTTGCGCTGCCCGCCCGCGATGGCCACGACCTCCGGGATACGGCGCAGCCGGTCGGCCTCGACGGTGATGCAGCGCTCTCCCAGGTCGCGGCCGATGCGGCGGCCGTCGGCGTCGAAGAGATGGGCGGACATCTCGGCGGCGGCGCCGAGCGAGGCGTAGTGGGCCCGCTCTTCCTCGCTGAGCATGTCGTAGACGGTGGAGATGCCCGCCTCCCAGGAGCCGATGGAGACGCAGGCGACGGTGACCTTGTCGAAGTACTCGAAGGCGCGGGCGATGCCGGTCTGTCCGCGGAGCGCGGCGGCCGTGGCCGAGTCCGGCAGCAGCATCGGGGCGTAGATGGGGTGGGCCTCGCCGCCGGAGACGGCGGCGGCACGGCGGACGGCCTCGACCGAGCCGCGCTCGGCGGTGCCCGCGTCGTACACACCGGTGAGCTGCACGACCGTGCACGGCGGCAGCCGGTCCAGGGCGGCCGCCATATGGATGGTGGAGCGGCCCCACGCCAGGCCCAGGACCTCGCCCTCGGTGATGAGCTCGCCGAGCAGATCGGCGGCGACCTCACCCAGGTTCTCCGGGTCAGGAGCGTCGTCCTCGGCCTCCGCCGGGGACTCCACGACGACCGCGTGCCGCAGGCCGTAGCGGCCGCGGAGCGCGTCGGAGCGCTCCGCGTCCAGCTCGGCGGGCACCCGGATCTCGATACGTACGAGG
This sequence comes from Streptomyces sp. NPDC004647, assembly GCF_040609575.1. Classification (NCBI taxonomy): domain Bacteria; kingdom Bacillati; phylum Actinomycetota; class Actinomycetes; order Kitasatosporales; family Streptomycetaceae; genus Streptomyces; species Streptomyces sp. NPDC004647. Next base: position 13,742 of record NZ_JBEXKU010000045.1, read on the forward strand.
TCGCGTTCGAGCGCGGTCTCCAGCACCCGCGCGACCTTGAAGCGGCTGACGCCGAATTCCTCGGCGATCTGGATCTTGGATTTTCCCTCGAGGTAGAAGCGGCGGGCCATGGCCGCCGCTTGCACCAGCTCAGCGGGTCCCATCCGCATGGCTGACCGGCCCGTCGACACCGCGATCTCCTTAGCTCTCAACTTCTCGACCCGCACCCGGCTGTCGCTGGGCCGGGGTCCGCCCAGCGACAGCCGGGCGAGTCCCCCTGCTCATCCTGTCAGAAGCAGCGGAGGTCGAACGGCTCTTGCTCCCCGCGTTCACCGAGCTGACGCTCAGTGGCCGCACGGCCACCCGGCAGCGGCGGTGCTCTCCTCGGCCTGGGCGCGCAGCGAACGTACGGCGGCGGCGGGGTCGTCGGTGCCGTAGACGGCCGATCCGGCGACGAACACATCCGCGCCCGCCTCGGCGCAGCGCTCGATGGTGTCGGCCGAGACACCCCCGTCCACCTGCAGCCACAGCTCCAGGCCGTGCTTGGCGATCAGCTCCCGGGTGCGCCGGATCTTCGGCAGCATGATGTCGAGAAAGGCCTGCCCGCCGAAGCCCGGTTCGACGGTCATGATCAGCAGCATGTCCAGCTCGGGCAGCAGATCCTCGTACGGCTCGATCGGGGTGGCGGGCTTGAGCGCCATGGAGGCGCGGGCGCCCTTGGCGCGGATCTCGCGCGCCAGCCGTACGGGCGCGGCGGCGGCCTCGGCGTGGAAGGTGACGGAACCGGCGCCGGCCTCGACATATGCGGGCGCCCAGCGGTCGGGGGCCTCGATCATCAGATGGCAGTCCAGCGGGATGTCCGACGCCCGGGCCAGCGACTCCACGACCGGCACGCCGAGGGTCAGATTGGGCACGAAGTGGTTGTCCATCACGTCGACGTGCAGCCAGTCGGCGCCCTCGACGGCCTTCGCCTCCTCCGCCAGGCGAGAAAAGTCGGCGGAGAGGATACTGGGGTTGATCAATACGGCCATGGCACCAAGCCTGCCATGGCCGAGGGCTGTTGGCGGACACGGAATCGGTACATTCCGTGTCCGCCGGCGATGTGAACCGCCTCGGGGTCGATCGTGGGTCCGGATTCCGCGCCCACCGGCGATAGGGGCCTCATGTCGGACGGACGGCGCCAGGGCGTGGCCTGGCTGGTGTGCGGGCACCGGACCAAGTGGCTGGTTCTGCTGCTGTGGGCCGTGGTGATCGTCGGCCTCTCACCACTGGCGCAGAAGCTGAACGACGCCCAGGACAACGACGCCACCTCGTGGCTTCCCGGGAGCGCCGAGTCCACCCAAGTGCTGCGGCTCTCCGAGGAGTTCCGGCCGGAGACCATGCCCGCCGTCGTGGTCTACGCCCGGGACGGCGGTCTCACCGCCGAGGACCGGCAGCGGATCTCCGGGGATGCGGCGCAGCTGAAGACCCTGCGCAACGACGGCATTCGGGGCGACGAGACGCGCGGCCCCGTCTACGACCGTCCGGCGGCCCCCCGGGCGGCGGAGATCTATGTGCCGGTCACCGTGGACGAGGAGGGCTGGGAGCGTCTGTCGTCCGCCGTCGACTCCATCCGGGAGGACGTCGCCACCGGCGGCAGCGGACTCTCCGTCTACGTCACCGGGCCCGCCGGCACCTCCGCGGACTTCTCCGAGGTCTTCGACGGCATCGACTCGACGCTGCTGCTGGCCGCACTCGGCGTGGTTGTCGTCGCCCTGCTGATCACCTATCGCAGTCCCAGCCTGCTGCTGGTGCCCGTGGTCTCCGTCGTGGGAGCGCTGCTGACCGCGCAGGCGATCATCTATCTCCTCGCTGAGCACGCCGGGCTCACGGTCAACGGCCAGAGCGCCGGCATCCTCACCGTCCTGGTCTTCGGCGCGGGCACGGACTACGCCCTGCTGCTGGTCGCCCGCTACCGGGAGGAGCTCCGCCGCCACGAGGACCGGCACGAGGCCATGGCGCTCGCCCTGCACCGCGCGGGCCCCGCGGTCCTCGCCAGTGGCGCCACCGTGTGCATGGGCATGCTCGTCCTGCTCGTCGCGGAGATGAACTCCACCCGCGGGCTGGGCCCGGTCTGCGCCATCGGGGTGGCCATCGCCCTGATCGCGATGCTGACGCTCTTCCCCGCACTGCTGGTGATCTTCGGACGGTGGATCTTCTGGCCGGTGATTCCGCACTTCGGCTCGCCCGAGCCGACCGAACGCGGCGTCTGGGCCCGGCTGGGCACCCGTATCTCGCGCCGGCCGCGCACCGTCTGGGTGACGACCGCCGTGGTGCTGGCCGCGGTGTCCTTCGGCATCCTCGCGCTGCGGGCCGCGGGCATCAGCAACGCCGACGCCTTCACCGAGGAGCAGGAGTCCATCACCGGCCAGGAGGTGTCGGCGAAGTACTTCCCGGCGGGCAGCGGAGACCCGCTGATGGTCGTCACGAACGCTCCCCGGGCGGAGCAGGTCGGCAGGGCGGTCGCCCGGACCCCCGGGGTGGTGCCCCGGTCCATCGCCGTTCCGCCGGGAGCGGCGCCCGTGCACGAGGGGCGGGTCCTGTTCGAGGCGACCATGACCGACCCGGCTGACAGCGCGGCCGCGAAGGCAACCGTCGAGCGGGTGCGGGAGGTGGTCCACGACATCCCCGGGGCGGACGCGAAGGTGGGCGGCGGCACGGCGGCGCTGCTCGACGCCGACACCGCGTCGAAACGCGACAACATCCTGGTGATGCCGCTGGTGCTGCTGGTGGTGCTGATCATCCTGGCCATGCTGCTGCGGGCCGTCGTCGCCCCGCTGATCCTGATCGGCACGGTCGTGCTGTCGTACGCCGCCGCGCTGGGCATCAGCGCGCTCGCCTTCAGATACGCGTTCGACTTCGCGGGCGAGGACACCGCTTTCCCGCTGTTCGTCTTCGTGTTCCTCGTCGCCCTGGGCATCGACTACAACATCTTCCTGTCGACCCGCGTGCGCGAGGAGTCCCTGAGGAAGGGAACCCGCCCGGGCACGCGTACGGCGCTGGCCGCCACGGGCGCCGTCATCACCTCGGCCGGTCTGGTGCTCGCGGGCACCTTCGCCGCGCTGGGCACCCTGCCGCTGACAGGCTTCGCCGAGATCGGGTTCGCGGTCGCCCTCGGCGTGCTGCTGGACACCTTCGTCGTACGGTCGGTGCTGGTCACCGCGTTGTTCCTGGACATCGGCCCGCGCATGTGGTGGCCGCACCGACTGGCCCGCGGGGACGGCCCGCCCCCGGCACAGGGCCCCTCCGAACCACGGGAGCCCGTTCCGGGCCCGTGAGCCGAGCCGAGCCGGTCCTGTGAGCCCGTGAGCCCGTTGGCGGACAAGCCCACGAGCCCGCGAGCCGCCGCGGCGAGCCCGTGTCAGTCCGTACGGCGCAGCAGCGCCAGATACATGGCGTCCGTCCCGTGCAGATGCGGCCACAGCTGGACGTCCGGGCCGTCGCCCAGCGCGGGCACCCCCGGCATCAGCGGCCGGGCGTCTACCCACTCCGCGGAGACCGCCGGCCCGCCGCGCCCCTTGAGGACGTCCTCGACGACGGCCCGCGTCTCGGCGAGATGCGGCGAGCAGGTCGCGTAACCGACCACCCCGCCGACCCGTACGGCGTTCAGCGCCTCCCGCAGCAGCCCGCGCTGCAACGGAGCGAAGCCCTCCAGGTCCGCCGGCCGCCGCCGCCAGCGCGCCTCGGGGCGGCGACGCAGAGCACCGAGACCGGTACAGGGCACGTCCACCATCACCCGGTCGAAGACGCCCGCCCGCCACGGCGGCCGTGTACCGTCCGCGGTGATCACCTGGTAGGGGCCGGGGTTGCCCTCCAGCGCCCGCTCCACGAGCCGGGCCCGGTGCGGCTGCTTCTCGGAGGCCAGCAGCGCGGCGCCCCGCTGCGCGGCGAGGGCGCCGAGCAGCGCGGCCTTGCCACCGGGGCCTGCGCAGCTGTCCAGCCACCGCGTGTCGGGCCCGTCCAGCGGTGCGTTGGCGACCGCCACGGCGACCAGCTGACTGCCCTCGTCCTGCACTCCGGCGCGGCCCTCGCGTACGGCGTCCAGCGCTCCGGGCTCACCGCCTTCGGTCAGCCGGACGGCGTAGCGGGACCAGCGGCCCGGCAGCCCGGACTCCTCCCCCAGGGTCTGCAGCAGCTCGTCGGGCGTGGACCGCCCGGGCCGGGCCACGAGCGTCACCTCGGGCCGTTCGTTGTCGGCCTCCAGCAGATCCTCGATCCCGGCCCGGCCGCCGCCGAGCGCGTCCCACAGCGCGGAGACGATCCACCGCGGATGGGAGTGGACGACGGACAGATGGTCCTCGGGGTCCTCGTCGTACGGCGGCGCGACCCGTTCCAGCCAGCCGTCGAGGTCATCGGCCGCGATCCTGCGCAGCACGGCGTTGACGAACTTCGCGCGCCCGTCGCCGAGCACGACCCGCGCCAGCTCGACGCTCGCGGAGACCGCCGCGTGCGTGGGAATCCGGGTCCCCAGCAGCTGGTGCGCGCCGAGGCTGAGCACATCGAGCACCGGGGGGTCGACCTCGCGCAGCGGCCGGTCCACGCAGGCCGCGATGATCGCGTCGTACGTCCCCTGGCGGCGCAGCGTCCCGTAGACCAGTTCGGTGGCGAGGGCCGCGTCCCGCCCGTCGAAGTCGCTGTCCTCCCGGGCCTTGCGCAGCAGCGGCGGCAGCACGAGGTTGGCGTACGCGTCGCGCTCGTCGACGGCCCGCAGGGCCTCGAAGGCGAGGACACGGACGGGGTCCTTCTGCGGGCGGCGGTACGGCTTGCCGGGACGGCGGGGGCGTGACGGGGCGTTCACGGGAAATGTGCTCCGGAGATGGATCGGGCCGAGGGGAACAGCCTACGTCGGTGCCCGTGGCACGTCCCGGGCGAGCCCTGGAGGTGCCACGGAGCACAGCAGCCCGCCGCCGTCACCCGGCCGCCGACCGCCGGGCCGACCAGCGGGATCCTGCGGCGCACCCTGTACGCCCCGCAGCCGCGGAGCCGCGGAGCCGCGGAGCCGCCGGGACCAGGCCTGCCCGCCCGACGGGCCCGACCACCCGACCGCGCCCCGACCGTCTCCGCGCCCCGGGGGGAGCCTGTCGCTCCCCCAACACCGAAGGCCCGGGAGATCCGGGCCACTTCGACGACGCCTCGGGCCAACGGTGGCGCCGGACCGCAGAGATGCTCCGGACCGGCTCCGACCGTTCACGGCCTACGCGCCCAGCCGTTCGCCCGCGCCGATGCGCACACCACGGGCCCAATCAGCGCCCTTCATGGGCTTCTTGCCCTGCGGCTGCACCCACAGCAGTTCGACCGCATGCGATCCGGTCCCGGAGTACGCCGCGTTCTTGGTCACCGACAGCTCTCCCGGCCCCAGGTTCTTGACCTCCGGGACCAGCCCCACCGACATCACCTTCAGCCGCTCCCCGCGGAAGACCGTCCACGCGCCGGGCGCGGGCGCGCAGCCGCGGACGCCGCGGTCCACCCGCAGCGCGGGCACCGACCAGTCGATCCGGGCGTCCTCGACCTTGATCTTCGGCGCATAGGTGACGCCCTCGGCCGGCTGCGGCACCGCCTTGAGGGTGCCGTCCTCGATGCCGTCCATCGTCGCGGAGAGCAGGCCTGAGCCCGCGAAAGCGAGCCGGGTCAACAGGTCGCCGCTGGTGTCCGTGGGCCGTACGTTCTCGGTGAGCACGCCGTAGACCGGGCCGGAGTCGAGCCCCTCCTCGATCAGGAAGGTGGAGGCACCGGTCACCTCATCGCCGGCCAGAACGGCGTGCTGCACGGGCGCGGCACCACGCCAGGCGGGCAGCAGCGAGAAATGCAGGTTCACCCAGCCATGCGCCGGGATGTCCAGCGCGGTCCGGGGCAGCAGCGCGCCATAGGCGACGACGGGGCAGCAGTCGGGGGCGATCTCGCGGAGGCGGGCGAGGAAGCTCTCCTCCCCCGGCTTCACCGGTTTCAGCACCTCGATGCCGGCCTCCTCGGCGCGCTGCGCGACCGGGCAGGCGACCAGATGGCGTCCGCGCCCGGCAGGCGCGTCGGGCCGCGTGACGACGGCCGCGACCTCGTGCCGGTCCGACGCGATCAGGGCGTCCAGGGCGGGTACGGCGACCTCGGGGGTGCCGGCGAACACGAGCTTCATCGGTGGAGAACTGCCTCTCGGACGAGAACGACGAGCATGGCGGACAGAAAGCGGACAGACAGGTGCCGGTGCGGAGCGCACCAGTCTATTGGCCGCGCATCCAGGGGGCGTACGTATCGCCGAGCGCCCCCCACCAGCAGGTCCGCGCCCCTTGCCCCGTGACCCAGGGCCACGTCTCGCGTTGGTCAAGAGGGATTGACCGATATGGGCCGCTGGTGCGGCCCGCTCCATTTCAACGCCGGTTCGAGAGGCTTGTTCATGGCCGACCACGCAACCCACGACGCTCAGGCTCGGGCCAGCCTGCACCTGCTGGTGCGGGACATCGAGCGGGTCCGCCGGCAGGTGGACGCACTGCGCACACTCACCGCCCAGCTGGGCAACGTCTACCGCCCGCGGCGCACCGGCCCGTCCGCGGGCTTCATCGTGTACGGACGGGCGCCCGCGCCCACCGTGCGGCTCGCCCAGGAACTGCGGGACAGCGTCGAGACCCTGGTCACCGCCGCCGTCGACTTCGACCGCTCGCTGGGCTTCTCCTGGGACGCGGTGGGCTCGGCGCTCGGGGTGACGAAGCAGGCGGTCCACCGCCGATACGGGGCCCGTCGGGCGGCCACGCAGAGCGGAGTCGAAGGCGACGCGGCGGTCCGTACCGCGGAGACGCCGCCCCTGGCGGCCGCGCCCTCGCTCCCCGCCGTACCCGCGGCGCGGTCCGTGCCGGGCCAGCCCGCTGCCGCAGTCCGCGAGGACTCCCGTCCCACGGCCCTCCCGGGTCCTCGCCACGGCTGACCCGCCGATGGGGCCGGATGGTGCGGCGCGAACGCCTCGAGCAGGGTGCGCAGGATCTGCTGGACGCCATGAACCCGCGGAATTCCTCGGGCAGTTGAGCCATCGGCATCAAGGCGGTTGAGCCACCGGAACGCGGTTCAGCCCAGGTCCGGCGGGTCGATGCGGATCCGGACCGGATCCCCCTCGCGGCGCACCGCGCGGGCCGCCTGGGCGGCCTTCAGCGCAGCCGCCAGGGCCGCGCCACTGCCCCTGCGCACCCGTAGCAGGGCGCGCTCCCAGTTCTCCCCGGGCGGAGGGTCGCCGGGGCGCCGCGGACGCCCCGGCTCCGGGGCGGACAGCGGCACAGGCCCCAACACCTCGGCCCCCTCGGGCAGTTCGGCCGTGTTCACCAGATCCTGGACGTCCTCGGGCCGTCCGGCCACCGCCGCCATCCGGGAGACCGGCGGGAAGCCCAGCTCGGCCCGCTCGGCGAGCTCCCGCACCGCGTGACCCGCGGGGTCCCAGCGCACCAGCGCCTGTACGGGCCGCAGGGTCGGCTCTGCGACGACGACGACCGTCCCGCCCTCGTCCTGTCCCCGCACGAGCGCCGCCGCGCCCGTCCAGCGGCGCAGCGCCTCCTCACCCGCCCGCAGATCGGGGCGGCCGAGCATCGCCCAGCCGTCGAGCAGCAGCGCTGCGGCGTAACCCGCCTCGGCCACCGGCTCGGAACCCGGAGTGCTGACGACCAGAGCCGGCCGGTCGGGGACGGTGTCCAGCACGTGATCGCGCCCGGAGGTCCGCACCGGAACCTCCGGGAAGGCCCGGCCGAGCTCCTCGGCCGTACGCCGCGCACCGACGATCTGGGCACGCAGCCGGGCTCCCCCGCACTCGGGGCAGTGCCAGGACGCCTCCGGCCGCCCGCACCAGCCGCACCGCAGTGCGGCCTCGTCCGGCGCCTCCAGCGGACCTGAGCAGTGCCCGCAGCGCGCGGGGGCCCGGCACCGCTCGCAGGCCAGCCTGGGTACGTACCCCCGGCGCGGCACCTGGACCAGCACCGGCCCCGTCCGCAGCCCCTCGCGCACCACCTGCCACGCCAGGGTCGGCAGCCGTGCGGCGCGCGCCGCTTCGTCGCGCGCCTGGTCGGCGTCGCCGATGGTACGGATCAGGGGCGCGGCGGCACGGACCTGCTCGCGGCCGGCCGCGAGCGGCAGCGCCCAACCGGTGTCGACGAGTTGAGCCCCCTCGACCGTGCAGCTGAGCCCGCCGAGCAGGAACGCCGCCTTCTCATGCGCGGCGCGCAGCATCAGCACCTCGCGCGCGTGGGGCTGCGGGGCGTGCTGTTCGCTGTGGCTGGAGTCCCCGTCGTCCCAGATCGCCACCAGGCCGGGATCGCGCACGGGGGCGAACATGGCGGCCCTCGTGCCGACCACCGCGCGTACGGAACCGCGGCTGACCGCGAGCCAGCGGCGGTAGCGCTCCTCGGGGCCGGAGTCCGCGGTGAGGAGCACATGCCGGCCGGCGCCGATCAGACCGGTGAGCGCCGCGTCCACCCGCCCGGCGGCACGGCCGTCCGGCACCACCACCAGCGCGCCCCTGCCTGAGGCGAGCGCGGCGGCGACGGCCCGCGCCAGCTCCTCCGGCCAGTACGGACCGGGCAGCGCCGTCCACACCGCGCGCGGGGCGTCTCCGCGCGCCAGTGCCTGCAGATAGCCGGGGCCGCTGGCGTACCGGGACCAGCTGCCCGGGTCGGGTATGCCGGGTGGAGGCAGCGGTTCGCGGGGCGGCTCTGCCTCGGGACGGACCCGGCGCGGCGGCACCGCGAGCTGGACCACATCGGCGAGCGCGCCCGCGTACCGGTCCGCGACGGCCCGGCACAGCGCGAGCAGATCCGGGCTCAGCACGGGCTCGGGCGACAGCACCTGGGCGATCGGAGCGAGCGGGCCGCGGTAGTCGCTCTCCGACAGCCGCTCCACAATGAAGCCGTCGTGCAGCTCGCCGCCCTCACGCCGCCCCTTGACCACACGGGCGCCGAAGCGGACCCGGACGCGGGCACCGGGCCGGGCGTCGGCGTCCATGGCGGCGGGGACCGCGTAGTCGAAGAACTGGTCCAGGTGGATCAGCCCTTTGTCGACGAGCACCCGGGCGACCGGCCGCTGTTCGGCGAGCGCGGCACCACGCCAGGTACGCGGCTTGGCCCGGGGCACCTTGGCCTTGCGCACGGTCTCGCGGATGAGCGCGAGCTGCTCCCCCCCGTGCGGCTCCGCCACCGGGGCACGCTGCGCCGGATCCTGCTCCGGCGGCCCGTTCTCGCTGCTCACGCCACAGTCCTACCAGACCGGACCGACAGTGCGACGCGCCCGGATTCACCCGAAGACGTGACCTGACGGAACGGTGGGACAGCGCTGCGGCCCCGGACCACAGGGGTCCGGGGCCGCAGCGGTGTCCGTTCCGGATTACAGGCCCGCGGCCTCGCGCAGCGCGTCCACCCGGTCCGTGCGCTCCCAGGTGAAGTCCGGCAGCTCACGGCCGAAGTGCCCGTACGCGGCGGTCTGGGCGTAGATCGGCCGCAGCAGGTCCAGGTCGCGGATGATGGCGGCCGGACGCAGGTCGAAGACCTCGCCGATGGACTGCTCGATCTTCTCGACGTCCACGGTGGCGGTGCCGAAGGTCTCCACGAAAAGGCCCACCGGCTCGGCCTTGCCGATCGCGTAGGCCACCTGCACCTCGCAGCGGGAGGCCAGCCCGGCGGCGACGACGTTCTTCGCGACCCAGCGCATCGCGTACGCCGCCGAACGGTCGACCTTGGACGGGTCCTTGCCCGAGAAGGCGCCACCGCCGTGGCGGGACATGCCTCCGTAGGTGTCGATGATGATCTTCCGGCCGGTCAGACCCGCGTCGCCCATCGGGCCGCCGATCTCGAACCGCCCGGTCGGGTTCACCAGGAGCCGGTAGCTGTCGGTGTCCAGCTTGATGCCGTCCTGGAGGAGCTGCCCCAGCACGTGCTCGACAACGAATTCCCGGATGTCGGGCGCCAGCAGCGAGTCCAGGTCGATGTCGGAGGCGTGCTGCGAGGAGACCACCACGGTGTCCAGCCGCACCGCCTTGTCACCGTTGTACTCGATGGTGACCTGGGTCTTGCCGTCCGGACGCAGGTACGGGATGGTCCCGTTCTTGCGCACCTCGGACAGCCGGCGCGAGAGCCGGTGCGCCAGGTTGATCGGGAGCGGCATCAGCTCGGGCGTCTCGTCGCAGGCGTAACCGAACATCAGGCCCTGGTCGCCCGCGCCCTGCTTGTCCAGCTCGTCCTCATCGCCCTCCACCCGCTGCTCGTACGCGGCGTCGACACCCTGCGCGATGTCCGGGGACTGTGCGCCGATGGACACCGAGACACCACAGGATGCGCCGTCGAAGCCCTTCTTCGAGGAGTCGTAGCCGATCTCGAGGATCTTGTTGCGAACGAGCGTGGCGATCGGCGCGTACGCCTTCGTCGTGACCTCGCCGGCCACATGCACCAGGCCGGTGGTGATCAACGTCTCCACGGCGACGCGGGAGGTCGGGTCCTCCTGGAGAAGCGCGTCGAGAATCGTGTCGCTGATCTGGTCAGCGATCTTGTCGGGGTGGCCCTCGGTCACAGATTCCGAGGTGAAGAGGCGGCGGGACACATCGCTCCCTGGGGTTGCAGCGGCTGCTGGCTGATCATGGTTGGATCGCCCGGGAGCTGCGCCCGGCACGATCCGCGACCAGTTTATCCGGCACTCCCACCGGCCGGACATGGTGTCTCGCTCCGTGGAGAACCTGTAACCTCCGGCACCGCCGGGAATAGCGGCGTGTCGCGCCTTTCTCGTCGCGCGAGTCGGGCGTGTTCGACGGTTTCAGGAACCCTTCGGGACGAAGGGAACATATCAGCGAAGGCGTCGGCTCACCAGGTCCCAGACGGTGTCGGCCAGCGCCTCCTTGGGCCCGCGCGGCACCGGGGTATCCGTACCGTCCGCGCCGAGGACGACCGCTTCGTTCTCCTCCGAGCCGAAGGTCTTGCGCTCCCCCACCTCATTGACGACCAGCAGGTCACAGCCCTTGCGCGCCAGCTTGGCACGGCCGCCCGCGAGGACGTCGTGGGTCTCCGCGGCGAAGCCCACGACCACCTGGCCCGGGCGTGCCCGGTCCGCCGAGATCTCGGCCAGCACATCCGGATTGCGCACCAGCGCGATCGGCTCCGGCTCTTCGCCATCCTTCTTCTTGATTTTGCTTTCCGTATACCTCGCGGGCCGGAAGTCGGCGACAGCGGCGGCCATGACCACGGCGTCCGCGTCCGAGGCCGCCTTCAGCACGGCCTCGCGCAGCTGCACGGCGGTGCCGACCCGGACCACGTCGGCCCCGGCCGGGTCGGGCAGGCCGGTGTTGGCGGCGATCAGCGTGACGCGGGCGCCGCGCGCCAGCGCCGTACGGGCCAGCGCGTAGCCCTGCTTGCCGGAGGAGCGGTTGCCGAGGAAGCGGACGGGGTCCAGTGGCTCGCGGGTGCCGCCGGCGCTCACGACGACATGCCGGCCCTCCAGGTCCCGCTCCCCGCCCGCCTGCCCGCGGGCCAGCACACTGCGGCACGCCTCGAAGATCTCGCCCGGCTCGGGAAGCCGGCCCTTGCCGGTGTCCACTCCGGTGAGCCGGCCGACGACGGGCTCGATGACCAGGGCGCCGCGCCGCCGCAGCGTGGCCACGTTCTCCTGGGTGGCCGGGTGCTCCCACATCTCCGTGTGCATGGCGGGCGCGAAGATCACCGGACAGCGGGCGGTGAGGAGCGTATTGGTGAGCAGGTCGTCGGCGAGGCCGTGGGCGGCCTTGGCGAGCAGGTCCGCGGTCGCGGGGGCGACCACGACCAGGTCGGCGGCCTGGCCGATCCGTACGTGCGGCACCTCGTGGACGGACTCCCACACCTCGGTCGAGACGGGGTTGCCGGAGAGCGCGGACCAGGTGGCCTCGCCGATGAAGTTCAGCGCCGAGCCGGTCGGTACGACCCGTACGTCATGACCGGACTCGGTCAGCCGGCGCAGCAGCTCGCACGCCTTGTAGGCGGCGATCCCGCCGCTGACCCCCAGGACGACCTTCGGCTGGTCCATCGCTCGCCTCTCCCAGTGCTCGAACGTACCGCTCCATGAGACATGGGGACGGCTCCATGACACACCACAGGCCCGACGGTCGCTCCCCCAGCTTGACGCTGGGAGGTGCCCCCTGCCGGGCCTGGGATGAAGGAGAATGCTCGCGCCTACTGGGCCGGGCCCTCGATGGCCTCGGAGGTCAGCAGACCCGCGTTGATCTCACGCAGGGCGATCGAGAGCGGCTTCTCGTGCACATGGGTGTCCACGAGCGGCCCGACGTACTCGAGCAGGCCCTCCCCGAGCTGCGAGTAGTACGCGTTGATCTGCCGCGCGCGCTTGGCCGCGTAGATCACGAGGCTGTACTTCGAGTCAGTGGCCTCGAGCAGCTCGTCGATCGGCGGGTTGATGATGCCCTCGGGCGCAGTAATGGAAGAGGACACGCTCTACCTTCCGAAAAGGGTGGAAAAAGATCGAACAGTTTCGGGATCCAAGATCGGTTCCCAGTTCAACACAGCAAGGCTAGCAGCTCGCGCGAGACGTCCTCGACAGAGGTGTTCACCAGGGTCGTATCGAACTCCGACTCGGCGGCGAGCTCCACCTTCGCGGCCGCCAGCCGGCGCTCGATGACCTCCGGAGGCTCGGTACCGCGGCCGGTGAGGCGGCGGACCAGCTCCTCCCAGCCCGGCGGAGCGAGGAAGACCAGCTGCGCCTCCGGCATGGACTCGCGGACCAGCCGGGCCCCCTGGAGGTCGATCTCCAGCAGCACCGGCTGGCCCGCCTCCAGATGATCGAGCACCGCGCGGCGCGGAGTGCCGTACCGGTTTCCGGCGAACTCGGCCCACTCCAGCAGCTCACCATTGGCCACGAGCTTGTCGAATTCCTCGTCGTCGACGAAGAAGTACTGGACGCCGTGCCGCTCGCCGGGGCGCGGCTTGCGTGTGGTGGCCGAGACCGAGAGCCAGACCTCGGGGTGAGCCTTGCGCATATGAGCGACGACCGTGCTCTTACCGACACCCGAGGGGCCGGAGAGCACGGTCAGCCGCGGCCGTCTGACCGGGGGTGCGGGGGTCGCCCCCCGGGAGACTGCATTACTCATGAAAGCGATTATCCAGGTTCTCAGGAGTGACTGAGAACGTCAGGCGGGACCACCGCCGAACTCGCGCTCCAAGGAGGCGATCTGGTTGGACCCGAGACCGCGCACCCGGCGGCTCTCGGAGATCCCGAGCCGTTCCATGATCTGCTTGGCGCGGACCTTGCCCACGCCGGGCAGGGACTCGAGGAGGGCGGAGACCTTCATCTTGCCGATGACGTCGTTCTCCTGGCCCTGCTTGATGACCTCGTGCAGGGAGGCGCCGGAGTGCTTGAGTCGATTTTTGACCTCGGCCCGCTCCCGGCGAGCCGCGGCGGCCTTTTCGAGCGCGGCTGCGCGCTGTTCAGGGGTAAGGGGCGGAAGAGCCACGCCTACGTCACCTCGGATGTCGAACTGTCGGATACGGACCGGTGAGGAACCTAGTAGCCCCACACCTGCGGAGCAACGAGCAACGCGCTTGCACGTTCGCTCTCGTCGGAGACTAGCGGTCTGGACCGCTCCAGTCAGCGAGAACGAACGAAAAGTCCTGGTCAGACTCTGTTGACTTGGACAATTAGGGCAAATCATCCCCAGTTTTGACCGAATTGTTCAACAGGGCCGATACGCGACCCCGACTATCAGGCGTTCACGGCGGTCCGTACCTCGTCGGCGAGGCGTGCGGCGGCGTCGCGCAGCCCGGCCGGATCCGGACCGTGGCGCAGCACCCCCCGGCTGACGCTGGGCACCACATTGCGGACCGCCGCGCCGAAGACGCCGGGGAGATCGGCCGGGGTCGCGCCCTGCGCCCCGATGCCGGGGGCCAGCAGCGGTCCGTTGATGTCCAGGTCCGCCCGTGCGTCGCCGAGGGTGGCCCCGACGACCGCGCCGACGGAGCCGAGCGGCTCGGCGCCGGCGTTCTCCGCCGCCATGTGGTCCAGCATCACCTGTGCGAGTGACTTGCCGTTCGCGGCGGTGGACCGCTGCACCTCGGCGCCCTCGGGGTTGGAGGTGAGGGCGAGGACGAAGACGCCCGCGCCGTTGATCACGGCCGCGTCGAGCGCCGGGCGCAGCGATCCGAAGCCCAGATACGGGCTGACGGTCACGGCGTCGGAGAACAGCGGGCTGCCGATGTGGAGATAGCTCGCCGCGTACGCGCCCATGGTCGAGCCGATGTCACCGCGCTTGGCGTCCATGAGGACGAGCGCGCCCGCGGCGCGGGCATCGGCGACGGCCCGCTCCAGGACGGCGATGCCCCGGGAGCCGAACCGCTCGAAGAAGGCGGACTGCGGCTTGAGGACCGCGACCCGGTCGGCGAGGGCGTCGACCACCGTCCGGGTGAAGCGCTCCAGGCCCGCGATGTCGTCGTTCAGACCCCAGTCCGTGAGCAGCGAGGCGTGCGGGTCGATGCCGACGCACAGCGGGCCGCGGGTGTCCATGGCCCGGCGCAGGCGTGCGCCGAAGGGGGTGGGGCGCTGCGGCCCGCCGGGACTCGGCGAGGGGCGGTGGCCGGGCGTCGGGAGGGGCATCAGGCGGCTGCCTTCCGGGTTTCCGCGCCGACGGCGTCGGCGAGGGTGGCGTACGGGCTCCGGGCGAGGCGGTCCGCGAGTCCGGCGTTGATCTCGCGGCACCACAGCGGACCTTCGTAGATGAAGCCGCTGTATCCCTGGACGAGGGTGGCTCCGGCAAGGATGCGCTCCCAGACGTCGTCCGCGGTCTCGACGCCGCCGACCCCTACCAGGGTGATCCGGTCGCCCACCCGGGCGTAGAGCCGGCGCAGCACCTCCAGGGAGCGGGCCTTGAGCGGCGCTCCCGAGAGGCCCCCGGCGCCGATCGCCTCGACGACCGACATGTCGGTCGTCAGTCCGAGGCCCTCGCGGGCGATGGTGGTGTTGGTGGCGATGACGCCGTCGAGGCCGAGCTCGAGGGCCAGGTCGGCGACGGCGTCGACGTCCTCGTCCGCCAGGTCGGGCGCGATCTTGACGAGCAGGGGGACGCGGCGGCCGGTGACCGTACGGTCCGCGGCTTCGCGCACGGCGGAGAGCAGCGGGCGCAGCTGGTCCACGGCCTGGAGGTTCCGCAGGCCGGGGGTGTTCGGGGAGCTGACGTTCACCACGAGGTAATCGGCGTGGCCGGCGAGCCGTTCGGTGGAGGTGACGTAGTCGGCGACGGCCTCCTCCTCCGGGACCGCCTTCGTCTTGCCGATGTTGACGCCGAGGACCGCGGGGAAGATCTCCTTGCGGCTGCTCAGCCGCTCGGCGACGGCCGCGGAGCCTTCGTTGTTGAAGCCCATCCGGTTGATCAGCGCACGGTCCGGAACCAGCCGGAAGAGCCGCTTCCTGGGGTTGCCGGGCTGCGGCTGGGCGGTGACGGTGCCGATCTCGACATGGTGGAAGCCGAGCATCGCCATCGCGTCGACGGCGTGTGCGTTCTTGTCGAACCCGGCGGCCAGGCCGAAGGGACCGGCGTGCTCCCTGCCGAAGGCGGTGACCTTCAGGCTCGGCCGGGTGGGGGCGAGTGCGGCCCGTACGAGCGTCCGCAGCACCGGGATGCGCACGGCCAGCCGGATCCAGGAGAAGGCCACGTGGTGCGCCCGCTCGGGGTCCATGCGCTGGAAGATCAGATCGAAGAAGAGTCGGTACATGGCGTGCTTTCTGCGCGAGCGGGTCGTTGCGTTCCATGACGAGGGGGACACCGGATCGGTGTCCCCCTCGTGTCCCTCAGTCCTCGCGGGCGGAGTTGAGATGTTCCGCGTGTTCCTGGAGTGACCGGACGCCGACGTCGCCGCGGCTGAGCGCCTCGATGCCCTGGACGGCGGCCGCGAGAGCCTGCACCGTCGTCAGGCACGGCACGCCGCGGGCGACCGCGGCCGTACGGATGTCGTAGCCGTCGAGGCGGCCGCCGGTGCCGTACGGGGTGTTGACGATCAGGTCGACCTGGCCGTCGTGGATGAGCTGGACGATGGTCTTCTCGCCGTTGGGCCCCTCGCCCTCGCTCTGCTTGCGCACGACGGTCGCGTTGATGCCGTTGCGCTTGAGGACCTCGGCGGTGCCGGAGGTGGCGAGCAGCTCGAAGCCCATGCCGACCAGCTCGCGGGCCGGGAAGATCATCGAGCGCTTGTCGCGGTTGGCGACGGACACGAAGGCGCGGCCCTTGGTGGGCAGCGCTCCGTACGCGCCGGCCTGCGACTTGGCGTAGGCGGTGCCGAAGACGGAGTCGATACCCATGACCTCGCCGGTGGAGCGCATCTCCGGGCCGAGGATGGTGTCCACGCCGCGCCCGGAGGCGTCCCGGAAGCGCGACCAGGGCATCACGGCCTCCTTGACGGAGATCGGCGCGTCGAGCGGCAGCGTGCCGCCGTCGCCGGTCTTCGGCAGCAGGCCTTCCTCGCGCAGCCGGGCGATGCTCGCACCGAGCGAGATGCGGGCGGCGGCCTTGGCGAGCGGTACGGCGGTGGCCTTGGAGGTGAAGGGGACCGTACGGGAGGCGCGCGGGTTGGCCTCCAGGACGTAGAGGATGTCCCCGGCCATCGCGAACTGGATGTTGATCAGACCGCGGACGCCGACGCCCTTGGCGATGGCCTCGGTCGAGGCGCGGAGCCGCTTGATGTCGAAGCCGCCCAGGGTGATCGGGGGCAGCGCGCAGGCGGAGTCGCCGGAGTGGATACCGGCTTCCTCGATGTGCTCCATGACGCCGCCGAGGTAGAGCTCCTCGCCGTCGTAGAGGGCGTCGACGTCGATCTCGATGGCGTCGTCGAGGAAGCGGTCGACCAGGACCGGGTGCTCGGAGATCAGGCCCGCGTGCCGCTCCAGGTATTCGGCGAGGGACTGCTCGTCGTAGACGATCTCCATGCCGCGGCCGCCCAGGACGTACGACGGGCGGACGAGCACCGGGTAGCCGATCTCGTCGGCGATCGCCTTGGCCTCGGCGAAGGAGAAGGCCGTGCCGTGCTTGGGCGCGGGGAGACCGGCCTCGCTGAGGACGCGGCCGAACGCACCGCGCTCCTCGGCCAGGTGGATCGCCTCGGGCGGGGTGCCGACGATCGGCACGCCGTTGTCCTTGAGCGCCTGGGCCAGGCCCAGCGGGGTCTGGCCGCCGAGCTGCACGATGACGCCGGCGATCGGGCCGGCCTGCCGCTCGGCGTGCACGATCTCCAGGACGTCCTCCAGGGTGAGCGGCTCGAAGTAGAGCCGGTCGGAGGTGTCGTAGTCGGTGGAGACGGTCTCCGGGTTGCAGTTGACCATCACCGTCTCGTAGCCCGCTTCGCTGAGCGCGAAGGAGGCGTGGACGCAGGAGTAGTCGAACTCGATGCCCTGGCCGATGCGGTTGGGGCCCGAGCCGAGGATGATCACGGCGGGCTTCTCGCGCGGCGCGACCTCGCTCTCCTCGTCGTAGGAGGAGTAGAAGTACGGGGTCTTCGCGGCGAATTCGGCGGCGCAGGTGTCGACCGTCTTGTAGACGGGGCGTACGCCGAGCGCGTGCCGGACCTCGCGGACGACGTCCTCGCGCAGATCGCGGATGCTCGCGATCTGGGCGTCGGAGAAGCCGTGCCGCTTGGCGTCGGCCAGCAGCTCGGGGCCGAGCTTGTCGGCCGCGGCGATCTCGTCCGCGATCTCCTTGATCAGGAAGAGCTGGTCGACGAACCACGGGTCGATCTTCGTGGCGTCGAAGATCTCCTGCTGCGTGGCCCCGGCGCGGATGGCCTGCATGACGGTGTTGATCCGGCCGTCGGTGGGCACTTGGGAGGCCAGCAGCAGCGCGCCCTTGTCGCCGGGGTCGCCGGTGAAGGCGAACTGGCTGCCCTTCTTCTCCAGCGAGCGCAGCGCCTTCTGCAGCGCCTCGGAGAAGTTACGGCCGATGGCCATGGCCTCGCCGACCGACTTCATGGTGGTGGTGAGGGTGGCGTCAGCGGCCGGGAACTTCTCGAAGGCGAACCGCGGCACCTTGACGACGACGTAGTCGAGCGTCGGCTCGAAGGACGCCGGCGTCTTCTCGGTGATGTCGTTCGGGATCTCGTCGAGGGTGTACCCGACGGCGAGCCGGGCAGCGATCTTGGCGATCGGGAAGCCGGTGGCCTTCGACGCCAGCGCGGAGGAGCGGGAGACGCGGGGGTTCATCTCGATGACGATGACCCGGCCGTCCTCGGGGTTGACCGCGAACTGGATGTTGCAGCCGCCGGTGTCGACGCCGACCTCGCGGATCACGGCGATGCCGATGTCGCGGAGGATCTGGTACTCGCGGTCGGTCAGTGTCATCGCCGGGGCGACGGTGATCGAGTCACCGGTGTGCACGCCCATCGGGTCGAAGTTCTCGATGGAGCAGACGACCACGACGTTGTCGTGCTTGTCGCGCATCAGCTCCAGCTCGTACTCCTTCCAGCCGAGGATGGACTCCTCCAGGAGCACCTCGGTGGTCGGGGAGAGCGTGAGCCCCTGGCCTGCGATCCGGCGCAGCTCCTCCTCGTTGTGCGCGAAGCCGGAGCCGGCGCCGCCCATGGTGAAGGAGGGGCGTACGACGACGGGGTAGCCGCCGAGGGTGTCGACGCCCGCGATGATCTCGTCCATGGTGTGGCAGATGACCGAACGGGCGGAGTCGCCGTAGCCGATCTTGGCATTGACGGCCTCGACGACCTCCTTGAACAGGTCGCGGTCCTCACCCTTGTTGATGGCCTCGACGTTGGCGCCGATCAGCTCGACGCCGTATCTGTCGAGGGCGCCCGACTCGTGCAGGGAGATCGCGGCGTTGAGCGCGGTCTGCCCGCCGAGGGTGGGCAGCAGGGCGTCGGGACGCTCCTTGGCGATGATCTTCTCGACGTACTCCGGGGTGATCGGCTCGACGTACGTGGCGTCGGCGATCTCCGGGTCGGTCATGATCGTGGCCGGGTTGGAGTTGACCAGAATGACGCGCAGGCCCTCGGACTTGAGGACGCGGCAGGCCTGGGTGCCGGAGTAGTCGAACTCGGCGGCCTGGCCGATGACGATCGGGCCGGAGCCGATGACCAGAACGGACTGGATGTCGGTGCGCTTAGGCACGCTGGCCCTCCATCAGGCTGACGCTGTGCTGATTGTTGTCCCGCATGAGCTCGACAAACCGGTCGAACAGGTACGCGGCATCGTGCGGACCTGCTGCGGCCTCGGGGTGGTACTGGACACTGAACGCGGGCCGGTCCAGCAGCTGGAGGCCCTCGACCACATCGTCGTTGAGGCAGACGTGGGAGACCTCGGCCCGGCCGTACGGGGTCTCGGACACCTTGTCGAGCGGGGCGTCGACGGCGAAGCCGTGGTTGTGCGCGGTGACCTCGACCTTGCCGGTGCCGCGGTCCTGCACCGGCTGGTTGATGCCGCGGTGGCCGTACTTCAGCTTGAACGTGCCGAAGCCGAGCGCGCGCCCGAGGATCTGGTTGCCGAAGCAGATGCCGAACAGCGGGGTCTTCCGCTCCAGGACGCCCTGCATGAGGGAAACCGGGTGTTCGGCGGTGGCGGGGTCGCCCGGGCCGTTGGAGAAGAACACGCCGTCGGGCTTGACCGCGTAGATGTCCTCGATCGAGGCGGAGGCGGGCAGGACGTGCACCTCGATGCCGCGCTCGGCCATACGCTGCGGGGTCATGCCCTTGATGCCGAGGTCGAGGGCGGCGACCGTGAACTGCTTGGCGCCGATGGCGGGGACGACGTACGCCTCGGTGGTGGCGACCTCGTCGCTCAGGTTCGCACCCTTCATCAGGGGGGCGGCCCGGACCTTGGCGAGCAGCGTGGCGTCGTGGGCCTGTCCCGCGCCGGAGGTGGCGGAATCCAGCGCGGCGCCGGAGAAGATGCCGACGCGCATCGCGCCGCGCTCGCGCAGATGGCGGGTGAGGGCACGGGTGTCGATGCCGCTGATGCCGACGACGCCCTGGGCGGCCAGCTCCTCGTCGAGGGTGCGGGCGGAGCGCCAGTTGGACGGCACGCGGGCGGGGTCGCGTACGACGTAGCCGGCGACCCAGATCTTCCCGGACTCGGCGTCTTCGTCGTTGACGCCGGTGTTGCCGATGTGCGGGGCGGTCATGACGACCACCTGGCGGTGGTACGACGGGTCGGTCAGGGTCTCCTGGTAGCCGGTCATGCCGGTGGAGAAGACAGCCTCGCCGAAGGTCTCCCCCACGGCCCCGTAGGCGCGGCCGCGGAACGTCCGGCCGTCCTCCAGGACGAGTACGGCGGGGGTCGTGGCCCCCCGGGTGGAGGTCGTCATCATGTGCCCTTCTGGGGGGTTACGGCCCGCGGCGGAGCCGCCGGGGGGTGCTGGGCCCCCCGGGAGATTGCAGCCTGGTCGTGGGGATCGGCGACGCCGCTGTCGCCGGACTTCTCGGAGGGTGGCACCCGCGCTTCCACTGCCTCGACCCAGGCGGCGTGCTCGGCCGCGCGGTCGGAGCGGAAACCGGAGTCGAGCAGCCGGTCGCCATGGCTCCAGGTGATCACCAGCAGGCCACCCTCGGCGAGGACCTTGCCGGCGATGCCCTTGTCGAGCCGGGCGCCGCGGAGCTTGTCGGCCGGGACGAAGAAGTCCTGCGCCCCCGGCCGCCGGACGTCCAGGCCCTCGCCGGTGAGTGCGAGCTCGACGCGGCTGCGGGTGCCCAGCCCGTGGGCGACGATCCGGTCGAGCCACTGCCCGGCGGTGGTGCTCCCGTGGTAGCGCCCGCTGAGTGTCAGCGACGGCACGGACAGCTCCGGCCCGCCGGTGGCCTGCGGGGCGGTCGGCAGTTCGGGCAGGCCGGACTGCAGCATGCCGCGCCATTTCCAGCCCTCCCGCATCAGCCAGTAGACGAGCGCGATGAGCAGCAGCAGGCCGACGACCCAGCCGATACGGGCGGTCCAGTCGGTCACCTCCTGCGACTTCTGCTCAGCCGCGAGGTCTGCCGCCAGAGTGCTCAGAGGTGTCATGCCAGCTTCCCGTCCACGACCGTCGCCCGGCCCCGCAGGAAGGTGTGGGTGACACGACCCGGCAGCTCGCGGCCCTCGTACGGGGTGTTGCGGCTGCGGGAGGCGAAGCCCGCGGGGTCCACCACACCACGGTAAGCCGGATCGACCAGCGTCAGGTTCGCGGGCTCCCCCACCGCGATCGGCCGTCCGTGGCCCTCCAGGCGGCCGATGGCGGCCGGGCGCAGCGACATCCGGTCGGCGACCTGGGCCCAGTCCAGCAGGCCGGTGTCGACCATCGTGTGCTGGACGACGGACAGCGCGGTCTCCAGGCCGACCATTCCCATGGCCGCCGCGCCCCACTCGCAGTCCTTGTCCTCGTGCGGGTGCGGGGCGTGGTCGGTGGCGACGCAGTCGATCGTGCCGTCGGCGAGGGCCTCGCGCAGCGCCATGACATCGGCCTCGGTGCGCAGCGGGGGGTTCACCTTGTAGACGGGGTTGTAGGACCGTACGAGCTCGTCGGTGAGGAGCAGGTGGTGCGGGGTGACCTCGGCGGTCACGTTCCAGCCCTTGGACTTGGCCCAGCGGACCAGCTCGACGGAACCGGCGGTGGAGAGGTGGCAGATGTGCACCCGGGAGCCGACGTGCGCGGCCAGCAGCACATCGCGGGCGATGATCGACTCCTCCGCGACGGCCGGCCAGCCCCCGAGGCCCAGTTCGGCGGAGACGACGCCCTCGTTCATCTGGGCGCCCTCGGTGAGGCGGGGCTCCTGGGCGTGCTGGGCGATGACGCCGTCGAAGGCCTTCACGTACTCCAGCGCCCGGCGCATGATCACGGCGTCGTCGACGCACTTGCCGTCGTCGGAGAAGACCCGGACGCCGGCGGCGGAGTCGTGCATGGCGCCGAGTTCGGCGAGCTTGCGGCCCTCCAGGCCGACGGTGACCGCGCCCACGGGCTGGACGTCGCAGTAGCCGGACTCCCGGCCGAGCCGCCAGACCTGCTCGACGACGCCGGCGGTGTCGGCGACCGGGAAGGTGTTGGCCATGGCGTGGACAGCCGTGAAACCGCCGGTGGCGGCGGCGCGGGTGCCGGTGAGGACGGTCTCGGAGTCCTCACGGCCGGGCTCGCGGAGGTGGGTGTGGAGGTCGACCAGGCCCGGCAGCAGGATCTGGCCGGCCGCCTCGACGACCGTCGTGCCCTCGGCGCTGGAGACCGTCAGGCCGGTGCCGACGGCGGTGATCGCCCCATCCACGACGATCACGTCCTGCGGCTCGCCTCCGAGGACCTTCGCACCGCGAATCAGTGTCTTCTTCGGCTCGCTCATGATTCCTTGTTCTCCTCGGTACGGGCATGGGTCGTGGTGACGGCGGGCTCGGCGCCGCCGAGCAACAGGTAGAGGACGGCCATGCGGATGCTGACGCCGTTGGCGACCTGCTCGACGGCCGTGCAGCGCACCGAGTCGGCGACCTCGGCGGTGATCTCCATGCCGCGGTTCATCGGGCCGGGGTGCATGACGACGGCGTGCCCGGGCATCCGGGACATCCTGTCGGCGTTGAGTCCGTAGCGCCGCGAGTACTCGCGCTCGGTCGGAAAGAACGCGGCGTTCATCCGCTCCCGCTGCACCCGCAGCATCATCACCGCGTCGGACTTCGGCAGGACCGCGTCCAGGTCGTAACTGATCTCGCAGGGCCAGCTCTCGACGCCGATCGGCACCAGGGTGGGCGGCGCGACCAGGGTGACCTCGGCTCCGAGGGTGTGCAGCAGATGCACGTTCGAGCGGGCGACCCGGCTGTGCAGGATGTCGCCGACGACGGTGATACGGCGGCCCGCCAGGTCGCGTCCGGTGCCGTCGCCCTGGCCCTGGTGGTTGGTCGGTCCCCCGTCGGGGGCGCCCGCCAGGTGGCGGCGCATGGTGAAGGCGTCGAGCAACGCCTGGGTGGGGTGTTCGTGAGTGCCGTCGCCGGCGTTGACGACGGAGCCGTTGATCCAGCCGGAGGTGGCGAGCCGGTGCGGGGCGCCGGAGGCGTGGTGCCGGATGACGACGGCGTCCGCGCCCATCGCCTCGAGGGTGAGCGCGGTGTCCTTCAGGGACTCGCCCTTGGAGACCGAGGAGCCCTTGGCGGAGAAGTTGATGACGTCGGCCGAGAGGCGCTTGGCGGCGGCCTCGAAGGAGATACGGGTACGGGTCGAGTCCTCGAAGAAGAGGTTGACGACGGTGCGGCCGCGCAGGGTGGGCAGCTTCTTGATCGGCCGGTCCGCGACCCGGGCCATCTCCTCGGCGGTGTCGAGGATCAGGACGGCGTCGTCGCGCGTGAGATCGGCGGCCGAGATGAGGTGGCGCTTCATCCGGATTCTCCGTGGGTGAGAGAGGTGTGCGGGGATGCCGGCCGGCGGCAGGCGGAGGTACGGCCCGGGGTCACCGGGATCGTGCAACGGCCTCTAGTTCTCGCCGGTTGCCGGGACGGTCCGGCCGGCTGCCCCGGGCTCCGCGGAAGGACCGGTGCGGAGCGCGTCGGAGCGGACGCCGAGCAGGACGCTGTCGCGGCCGTCCTCCTCGGTGAGCTGGACCTTGACCGTCTCCCGCAGCGACGTGGGGAGGTTCTTGCCGACGTAGTCGGCGCGGATCGGCAGTTCGCGGTGGCCGCGGTCGACGAGAACCGCGAGCTGCACGGCGCGCGGGCGGCCGATGTCGCCCAGGGCGTCGAGCGCCGCGCGGATCGTACGGCCGGAGAAGAGCACGTCGTCGACGAGGATGACCAGCCGGCCGTCGATGCCGTCGCCGGGGATCTCCGTGCGGGCGAGGGCACGGGCGGGGCGCAGCCGCAGGTCGTCGCGGTGCATGGTGATGTCGAGCGAGCCGACCGGGACCGGGCGGCCGGTGATCTCTTCGAGCTTGGCGGCCAGCCGGCGAGCGAGAAAGACACCGCGGGTGGGGATGCCGAGAAGCACCACGTCGTCCGCGCCCTTGGCGCGCTCGACGATCTCGTGGGCGATGCGGGTGAGCACCCGCGCCATGTCCGGTGCCTCGAGCACGGGGCGCGCCGGATCAGAGCTGTTCGAACTGGTTGCGTCCATACGAAACGGACCTCCTTCTCCGCCTCACGGGACGGACCTTAAAGGACGTCGGGATTTACGCGCCCACGGTACCAGGGCGGCTCTACGGGGCCGACGGAGCCCCCGGAAACCCTTGCGGGAGGTGCGGTGTGAACCATTCGGCTTGACGAAGTGAGATTACGCTGCGTAACCTCACAGTGAGTTACCAGTCTTCGTCCGGGGAGCTATATGTCCAGCGAATACGCCAAACAGCTCGGGGCCAAGCTTCGCGCCATCCGCACCCAGCAGGGCCTCTCCCTTCATGGTGTCGAGGAGAAGTCGCAGGGCCGCTGGAAGGCCGTCGTCGTCGGCTCGTACGAGCGGGGCGACCGAGCGGTGACCGTACAGCGCCTCGCAGAGCTGGCCGACTTCTACGGTGTCCCGGTGCAGGAGCTGCTGCCGGGCACCACGCCGGGCGGCGCCGCAGAGCCGCCGCCGAAGCTGGTGCTGGACCTGGAGCGGCTGGCCCATGTGCCGGCCGAGAAAGCAGGTCCGCTGCAGCGGTACGCCGCGACGATCCAGAGCCAGCGTGGCGACTACAACGGCAAGGTGCTGTCGATCCGCCAGGACGACCTGCGCACCCTCGCCGTCATCTACGACCAGTCCCCCTCGGTCCTGACCGAGCAGCTCATCAGCTGGGGCGTGCTGGACGCCGACGCCCGGCGTGCGGTGCAGCACGAGGACTGACCGCGGCGACGAGGACTGCTGACAGCTGTCCCAGCGGCATTGCAAAAACGTCACGCCTCGGGGCGGGCACGGCTGGAGCGTGTCCGCCCCGAGGCGTTTTGCCGGGGGTGCGGCTACCCATGACAACGGGCCGGGAGCGGAAGGCGAATCCTTCCGCTCCCGGCCCGTTGTCCGGCGCGTGGGGGCTACGCCCTGCGCAGTGTGGGCTTGAGCTCCTTGAGGCGACCCAGCAGGCCGTTGACGAAGGCCGGTGAGTCGTCCGTCGAGAACTCCTTGGCGAGCTGCACGGCTTCGTCGATCACCACCGCGTCGGGGACCTCGTCCTCCCAGATCAGCTCGTACGCGCCGAGCCGCAGGATGTTCCGGTCCACCACGGGCATCCGGTCGAGTGTCCAGCCGACCGAGTAGGTGCCGATCAGCTCCTCGATCCGGTCCGCGCGTTCGGCGTACCCCTCGACGAGCTGCATCGTGTACTCGTTGACCGGTGGCTGCCGATCGTCGGTCCGGGCGAGCCTCAGCCAGTCCGCCAGCACGGTCTGCACGGAGGCGTCGCGCTGGTCGGACTCGAAGAGGATCTGAAAGGCGCGCTTCCGGGCCTTGTTGCGTGCAGCCACGGTTACTTGTTCACCCGGCCGAGGTACTCGCCGGAGCGCGTGTCGACCTTGATCTTCTCACCGGTGGTGATGAAGAGCGGGACGGCGATCTCGTAGCCGGTCTCGAGCTTGGCGGGCTTGGAGCCACCGGTGGAGCGGTCGCCCTGGACACCCGGCTCGGTGTAGTCGATGACGAGCTCGACGGAGGCCGGGAGCTCGACGTAGAGCGGGGAGCCCTCGTACATCGCCACGACGGCCTCGAAGCCCTCGAGGAGGAACCTGGCGGTGTCGCCGGCGACCTCGGGGGTGACGATGATCTGGTCGTAGGTCTCCGTGTCCATGAACACGAAGTCGGCGCCGTCCTTGTACGAGAACTGCATGCCGCGCTTGTCGACACTGGCCGTCTCGACCTTCACACCGGCGTTGAAGGTCTTGTCGACCACCTTGCCGGAGAGCACATGCTTCAGCTTGGTGCGGACGAAGGCGGGGCCCTTGCCGGGCTTGACGTGCTGGAACTCGACAACGGACCAGAGCTGGCCCCCGTCGAGCTTGAGCACCATGCCGTTCTTGAGGTCGTTCGTGGATGCCACGGTTGCGGAATCTCCTGGACTGGCTGAAGCGGAGACCGAGGCTGCGCGCCGACTCGCTCAGAGCGCGAGCAGTTCCTTGGTCGTAATGGTGAGTAGCTCGGGTCCGCCGTCCGCCTCGGGGCGGACGACGAGCGTGTCGTCGATCCGGACACCGCCCCGTCCCGGGATATGGACCCCCGGTTCGACGGCGACCGGCACACAAACATCCAGTTTACCCATGCCCTCGGTCGACAGCTGAGGGTCCTCGTCGATTTCGAGTCCGACACCGTGTCCGGTGGACGATCCCAGGCCCTCGCCGTACCCGGCGGCGTCCAGGATCTGGCGCGCGGCCCGGTCCACCTCCCGGTAGGCGGTGCCGGGCACGAGCGCCTCCCTGGCAGCCCGCTGAGCGGCGAACACCAGCTCGTACAGCTCGATCTGCCAGCCGGCGGGAGAGGTCCCGATGACGAACGTACGGCCGAGCTCGCACCGGTAGCCGCGGTAGTTCGCGCCCAGCCGGACATTGAGGAAATCGCCTTCCTCCACCCGCCGGTCCGTGGGCAGATGCCCGGCCGCGCCCGCGTTCGGGCCGGTGGCCACAGACGTGGCGAACGCCGGGCCGTCCGCGCCGTGATCCACGAGCCGCCGCTCCAGCTCCAGAGCGAGATGGCGTTCGGTACGGCCGACCAGGATCGACTCCAGCAGCTCGCCGAGCGCCTGGTCCGCGATCTCCGAGGCGATGCGCAGCCGGGCGATCTCCTCTTCGTCCTTGATCAGCCGCTGCTGCTCGACGGCCGTGCCGAGGTCGGCCAGCCGGAGTCCCGGGGCGGCCGAGGCGGCCGCCCGGTGGCGGGCGACGGTGAGGTGGTGCTCCTCCACCGCAAGGGTCTCGGCGCCCGCCGCGGCGGCGAGCCCGGCGGCGGCGACCGCTGAGTCCTCCCCGGGCGAGGGCAGTACCAGCACGCGAAGGTCCTCGGTGAGCCGTTCCGACGGGGCGGTCTCCGCGGCGGGGCGAGGGGGAAGGTCCCCGGAGGGGTCGCGGGAGCAGAGCAGTACGTCCTCGGCAGGGCCGAGGAGCAGGACCGAGCCGTCCGGAGCGGCGCCCGCGAGATAGCGGACGTTGGCGGGACGCGAGACGAGCACGGCAGCCCGCCCGGCCGCCGCGCACCGATCGCTCAGCCGTGAGCGCCTCGCCGCGTGCACCTCGGACATGCTCCCGAGCCTACGAGCGTTCGGGGCGCCCGGCCGGTCGAGTGCGTCCGGACGGGCGTCGCCCGGTCCGCGGGCCGGGCCTCCGGTGGCTCGTGAGGGCGGGACAGCCGCGTACGCATACCGGCTACCAGCTGGGCGGGCTGACGATGCTGCGGGCCAGGACGTCGTCGAGGATTCGAGCTGTGGTGTCCACGTCGAGCTGCGAGTTGTCGATGATCGGCAGGCCCGAGCCGTACCACCCCGCCATCTTGCCGTGGATCATGGCGACCTCCTCGTCCGCCAGCCGGCGATTGCCGCTGCGCGCCGCGTTGCGCTCGAGGACGATCTCCAGGCCGGGCAGCAGCACGACCGGCAGCAGCCCCGGACCGACGTGCCGCTTCCAGCCGCCGAGACCGACGACGGGGCGGTCCGGGAAGACGGCGTCGTCGACTATGCAGGAGATCCCGTTGGCCAGGAAGTTGCGGGCGGCGAAGCCGCAGGTACGGCGGGCGAGGCGGTACTGCGCCTCGGAGTGGTCGTTCCACCCGGACTGCGGGTCGGCGAAACCGGACCGGACCCATTCCCGGACGTCATCGAGGCTGATGTGCGCGGTCGGCACCCGGCGGGTGCCTGCCCAATGGCGGGCGACCGTGGTCTTCCCGGCGCCCGCCGGCCCTATGAGCAGCACGGCGACCGTCATGTGCGAGGGGTCGGACACGGCGCTGGCGACACCCGCGTCCGGTACGGAAACCGGGTCACCGGGCGGGAGTTGGATGTGCCCGGTGGTCTCGACGGGGGGCGGGGCCGACGGGTGCCGCGGCGCCGGTCCCGTCCACCCCGGCGCCGGTGGCCGGCCCGGCGGCAGCGGGTAGCCCGGGTGAGGCTGCGCTTCCGGAGGAGGCGGCGCGGGATGCGCCTGATCCGGCGGGGCGGGGGGCCAGCCGGATCCGGCCGGCTGGTGCGGTCCCTGGGGCGGTGGCAGCGGAGCTCCCACTGCGTCGTGCATCCGCTGGTTCTCCGTCTCGTGCAGATAACTGGCGCGTGATCGCCCGGCCCTGAAGCCCGGTCGATCACCGAACGGTACTCCCCCCGGCTACCGCTGGGAGGGGGTACTCCCCCAGCGGTAGCCGGGGGAGTACCCCCACCCCCGACGGCCGCCCCTGTGAACGGCCGGGGCCGACCGGGAAGTGCCCGGGGCGCCAAGGCTTGCCCGGTCGGCGGGCCGGAGGCCATGGGTGTGCGGGAGCTGGGTCGGAGCAGGCCGGGGAAGGTCAGCCGGACAGTTCCTCGGCCAGCGCCCGCAGCGCGAGCCGGTACGAGCCGATGCCGAAGCCCGCGACCGTACCGGACGCCACCGCCGCGACGACGGAGGTGTGCCGGAACTCCTCCCGTGCGTACGGATTCGAGATGTGCACCTCGATCAGGGGCGCGGTGCGCTGCGCGGCCGCGTCCCGCATCGCGTACGAGTAGTGCGTGAAGGCACCGGGGTTGAGGACGACCGGAATGGATCCGTCCGCAGCCTCGTGCAGCCAACGGATCAGCTCGGCCTCGTCGTTGGTCTCCCGCACCTCGACCTCGAAGCCCAGCTCCTTGCCGAGCCGGGCGCACTCCTCGACCAGCCCGGCGTAGGAGGTCGCCCCGTAGACGTCGGGCTCGCGGGACCCCAGCCGGCCCAGGTTCGGACCGTTCAGGACGAGGACCCGTCGCCCCCCGCCTTTCGGTGTCACTGCGAGACCTCCGCGTATGCGGCCGCCAGCACGGCCGGGTCCGGCCCCTCCAGGACCGTCGGCTTTCCGAGACCGTCGAGGACGATGAAGCGCAGCAGGTCGCCGCGGGACTTCTTGTCGACCTTCATGGTCTCGAGCAGCTTGGGCCACTGGTCGCCGCGGTACGCCAGCGGCAGCCCGACCGACTCCAGTACGGTGCGGTGCCGGTCGGCGGTCGCGTCGTCGAGCCGCCCGGCGAGGCGGCCGAGTTCGGCGGCGAACACCATACCGATGGAGACGGCCGCGCCGTGCCGCCAGTTGTAGCGCTCGTTCTTCTCGATCGCGTGGGCGAGAGTGTGCCCGTAGTTGAGGATCTCCCGCAGGCCGGACTCCTTGAGGTCGGAGGAGACCACTTCCGCCTTGACCCGGATGGACCGCTCGATCAGCTCGGCGGTGTGCGGCCCCCCGGGCGTACGGGCGGCCGCCGGATCCTCCTCGATCAGATCGAGGATGACGGGGTCGGAGATGAACCCCGCCTTGATGATCTCGGCGAGCCCGCTGATGTAGTCGTTGGGGGGCAGCGAGTCGAGGCTGGCGAGATCGCACAGCACACCCGTCGGCGGGTGGAAGGCGCCGACGAGATTCTTGCCCTCGGCGGTGTTGATGCCGGTCTTGCCGCCCACGGCCGCGTCCACCATGCCCAGCACCGTCGTCGGCACCGCGATCCAGCGCACCCCGCGCAGCCACGTCGCCGCCACGAAGCCCGCAAGATCGGTGGTGGCGCCGCCACCGACACCGACGATCACATCGGTGCGGGTGAACCCGCTGCGGCCGAGCGCCTTCCAGCAGTACGCGGCGACCTCGACGGTCTTGGACTCCTCCGCGTTGGGCAGTTGGACGGCGATGGCCTCGTAGCCCTGCCCGGCCAGGTCCTCGCGCAGCGCCTCACCGGTGGCCGCCAGCGCCTCGGGGTGCAGCACGGCGACGCGCTTGACCCCGCGGCCGATGAGGCCGGGGAGCTCGCCGAGGAGCTGACGCCCGATCAGCACCTCGTACGGGTCCGTGCCCGCGGTGCCGCCGACCTGGATCCGGGTGGGGGGCTCGATCTCGCTCATGCGTTCTTCTCCTGGCTGGGGGTCCGGGGGCCGGCCCCCGTGAGATGCCGCAACTCCAAAGCGTCGAGGACCTCTTCGGCGACATCCTCGGGTGTACGGTCGTCCGTGCTGACGACGGCGCGGGCTACTTCCGTGTACAGCGGGCGGCGCTCCTCCATCAGCTCGCGCCAGCGCTGCCGCGGATTGATGGCGAGCAGCGGGCGGGGCGCGTTGAGCCCGACACGCTTGACGGCCTCGCTCACGCCCACGTCGAGGAAGACGACCGGCAGCCCGGCGAGCAGCGCCCGGCTGCCCGCGTCCAGGATGGCGCCACCGCCCAGCGCGAGGACGCCCGGGTGCTCGATCACCGCGTCCCGTACGGCCTGGCGCTCCAGCTCGCGGAAGTGCGCCTCGCCCTCGTCGATGAAGATTTCCGCGATGGCCCGGCCCGCCGTCCGCTCGACGTCGGCGTCGGTGTCCCGGTAGCCGAGGCCCAGCCGCTCGGCGAGGATCTGCCCGACGGTCGACTTGCCGACGCCCATGGGCCCGACGAGTACGAGGACGGGCCCGCTCACCGGATCGCCAGGTTGTCGAGGAAGCCCTGCACATTGCGGCGGGTCTCGGGAACCGAGTCGCCGCCGAACTTCTCGGCCACCGCGTCGGCCAGCACCAGCGCGACCATCGCCTCGGCGACGATCCCCGCGGCCGGCACGGCGCAGACGTCGGAGCGCTGGTGGTGCGCCTGGGTGGCCTCACCGGTGGCGACGTCGACGGTGGCCAGCGCCCGGGGCACAGTCGCGATCGGCTTCATCGCGGCTCGTACGCGCAGCAGTTCGCCCGTGGTCAGCCCGCCCTCGGTGCCGCCGGAGCGGCCGGTGGTCCGCCGGATTCCCTCATCGGTACCCACGATCTCGTCGTGGGCCTGGGAGCCGGGGACACGGGCCAGACCGAAGCCGTCGCCGACCTCGACGCCCTTGATGGCCTGGATGCCCATCAGCGCGCCGGCCAGCCGGGCGTCCAGGCGCCGGTCCCAGTGCACATGCGAGCCCAGTCCCACGGGCACGCCGTACGCGAGTACCTCGACGACGCCGCCGAGGGTGTCGCCGTCCTTGTGGGCCTGGTCGATCTCGGCGACCATCGCCTTGCTCGCGGCCTCGTCCAGACAGCGCACCGGGTCGGCGTCGAGCTTCTCCACATCGGAAGGCTCGGGCAGCACGCCGTACGGGGCCTTGGCCGCGGCCAGCTCCACGACATGGCTGACGATCTCGATCCCGGCGGTCTCCTTGAGGTAGGAGCGGGCGACCGTGCCGAGGGCGACGCGAGCCGCGGTCTCGCGCGCGGAGGCGCGCTCCAGGATCGGACGGGCCTCGTCGAAGCCGTACTTCTGCATCCCGGCGAGGTCGGCGTGGCCCGGGCGGGGCCGCGTCAGCGGGGCGTTACGAGCGAGCTCGGCGAGTTCGGCGGGGTCGACCGGGTCGGCCGCCATGACCTGCTCCCACTTGGGCCACTCGGTGTTGCCCACCATGATCGCGACGGGGCTGCCGAGGGTGAGACCGTGGCGTACACCGCCTATGAAGGTCACCTCGTCGCGCTCGAACTTCATCCGGGCGCCGCGGCCATAGCCCAGCCGCCGCCGGGCGAGCGCGTCCGCGACCATATCGGTGGTGATCGGCACGCCGGCCGGGAGGCCCTCCAGCGTCGCGACGAGTGCGGGGCCGTGGGACTCCCCCGCGGTCAGCCAGCGCAACCTGCTCAACGGTGCTCCTCTGCTCGCGCTCAGGTCTACGGCGCGGCCCGGTGCGCGGCCCTGGCCCGCCACCTCCGATCCTCCCACGTCCGTGCCCGGCTCCCGGACGCCGGTCCACCAGACGGACGGCTCGGCGGGAACGGCTCGGGTCGGACGCGAGGGTTCCGCCGGTCGGACGCGGGGACGGCGGGGGTCGGACGCGAGGGCTCCGCCAGTCGGATGCGGGGACGCCGGGGGTCGGACGCGAGGGCTCCACCAGTCGGAGTGCAGGAACGTCGCGGGTCGGAGGGCTCCGCCGGTCGGTCGCGGGTCGGACAGCGGGCCCGTCCGCTCACGCGGTCAGGGCCTGCTCACCCGCCTCGCGCATGGCCGCCAGCGGCGCCGGGGCGCGGCCGGTCATCCGTTCGACCTGGAGGACGGCCTGGTGGACGAGGAGGTCGAGGCCGCCGACGACCGTGCCGCCCCGTGCGCTCCAGGCGGTGGCCAGCGGGGTCGGCCACGGCTCGTACAGCACGTCGAACAGCGTGCCGGGGCGGTCGGGGACGGCGGCGGCGAGGGCGTCGGTGGTTCCGGCGGGCGTGGTGGCGATCACCAGCGGCGCGGTGAAGGCCCGCTCCGCGTCCGCCCAGTCCGCGGTACGTACGTCCACTGCGAGCCGCTCGCCCCACTTCCGCATCTCAGCGGCGCGGGCTTCGCTGCGGACGTACGCGGTGACCTCGCCGGTGCAGATCCGGGAGAGCGCGGCGAGGGCGGAGGAGGCCGTGGCCCCGGCGCCGAGGACGGCCGCGCGCTCGATCTTCTCCACGCCTCGCTCGCCGAGGGCGGCGAGCATGCCGGGGATATCGGTGTTGTCGCCGGTGCGACGGCCGTCGCCGGTGAAGACCACCGTGTTGACGGCCTCGACGGAGGCGGCGGTCTCACTGATCTCGTCGAGCAGCGGGATCACCGCCCGCTTGAGCGGCATGGTCAGGGACAGCCCGGCCCACTCGGAGACGTCGAGCCGCGTCATGAAGCCCGGGAGGCCGGCCTCGTCGACCTCGAAGCGGTCGTACGTCCAGCCGGTGAGCCCGAGCTCGGCGTACGCGGCACGGTGCAGTACCGGGGAGAGCGAGTGGGCGATGGGCGAGCCGAGGACCGCGGCGCGCCGTCCACCCGTTCGGCGGTCAGCCATTGCCCGCTTCGGCCTCCTTCTGCTTGCGCCGGTTCTCGTTGAACTCCTCGACGAGCCGGTTGTGATCGGCCAGCGTCACCGCGAACTTCGTGTTCTCGCCGTCGACCGCGACGAAGTAGTACCAGTCGCCGGACTGCGGGGCCTGCGCCGCGGTCACGGCCTCGGTGCCCGGGTTGCCGATGGGACCGGGCGGCACGCCCTTGTAGAAGTAGGTGTTGTACGGGTCGTCGAATGTGCGCAGCTCGGCCGGGTCCAGATCGATCTTGCTCTGGCCCTTCAGGTAGTTGTACGTCGAGTCGAACTCGAGTCGTCCGTTCGTCTCCGTGTTGCCCGGCTTCAGACGGTTGTAGACGACGCGCGCCATTTTGCGGAAATCGTCGTCGGTCTTGCCCTCGGCCTGGACGAGGCTGGCCACCGTGATGACCTCCAGCGGGGACTTGAGACCGAGTTTCTCGGCCTGGCCCTCCAGGTCGTGCCGCGCGTACTCCTTCTTGGCGCGGGAGACCATCTGCCGCAGGACGTCCTCGGGTTCGGCACCCTTGGCCGCGCTGTACCGCGAGGGAAAGAGGAAACCTTCCAACGGGTCCTTGATCTTCGGGTCGTTGTCGGCCCATTTCGGCAGCCCGAGGTTCTTCGCCTCCGAGGCGGCGACCTTCTTGGTGGCCCCGGACTTGAGCCCGAGCTTCTTGTCGATGGCCTCGTAGACCTGGGGAGCCCGTGAACCCTCCGCGATGATGAGGGCGTTCAGACTCGCCGGGTCGGTCATCGCCTTGACGGCTTCCTCGCCGGACATCGCCTTGCGGAGGATGTAGACGCCGGGCTGGATGTTGTTGCCCTTCGGGTTCTGATCCTGGGCCTCGACGAAGGCGCCGACGCTCTTCACGACACCCGCGTTCAACAGGATGTTGCCCATCTGGTTGCCCGTGGCGCCGTCCGGGATCTCGACCTCGACCTCGCCGCTCCCCAGGCCCGAGAAGTCCGGCGCCGGGCCGAAGTGCTCCTGCCAGAAGGTATAGCCGAAGTAGCCGACGCCACCGACCGCGCCCACCAGGATCAGGCCCGCGACCAGGCACGCCGTCCCGCTGCGGCGCTTGGGCTTGTCGCGCCGCTCATGGTCGTCGCCGTTGCCGTACCCCGCGGCGCCCGGCTCGTCGTCGTCATCATCGTCCCTGGGCCGGGATCGGTCCCGGCGTCCGCCGCGCCCCCGCTGGGGCTCCGGGGCGTCCGCGAAGAAGGGATGATCCTCCGCTTCGGGCTCCGATTCCCACTCCGGGGACTCCTGAGGGTCCTGCTGGTACCGCTGCGACTCCGCGTAGGGCTGTTGTCCCTGCCGGCCCTGCCCCTGCCCGCCCTGGTACGGCTGCTCGCCGTGGCCCGGCTCCGCGTACTGCTGCTGACGGCGCCCGCCGGGCGGCTGCGGCGGCGGATAGGCGTCCGGGGTGCCGTAGAGGTCCGGGCGCTCGCCGCCGTACGGACCGGGGGGCTGCTGGCCATACGGGTCGCCGGGGCCGCCGTACGCCATTTCGCCCGTCTGCGACGGGTCCCAGCCGTACTGATGCTGCCGTTGCTGCTGGCCGTACTGCTGCTGAGGGTGCTGCGGGCGCTGCTGGCCGTACTGCTGCTGGTCGGGGTGGCCGGCGCCGTACTGCCCGGCGTTGCCGTCCCACTGCTGCTGAGGGTAGAGCTGCTGCTGACCGCCGTATGAGTCCGGGCCGCCGTTCGCGGGCTGCTGCCCGTCCCATCCCTGGTCCCCGTAGAGGGGGTCATCGGGATGCCAGGGTTCGGAGCCTCGGCCCCGGCCATACTCGCTCATCCATCCCCTTGCACCACGAGACGGCTCCCGGTGCGCGTTGTGGCGCAGGCGTCCGGTCCGTCTCGTACACCGCGCGGCGGAATTCGATATTCGAACGCGCCGCGTCGCGCGGAACGTTACCGTATCGCGATCAGATGACCACTTCGACGCCCTCGCCCGGAGCTTTACCGGACGCCCGTTCGGACTCCAGGGCATTCTGCAGGATGACCACGGCCGCGGCCTGGTCGACGACCTTGCGTCCCTTCTTGGAGCTGACGCCCGACGCGCGCAGGCTCTGGGCCGCGGTGACCGTGCTCATCCGCTCGTCCACCAGACGCACCGGCACCGGCGCGATCCGCTGCGCCAGCTCCTGCGCGAAGCCCCTGACCTTGGCCGCGGCCGGTCCTTCCCCGCCGCTGAGCGAGCGGGGCAGACCGACCACGACCTCGATCGGCTCGTACTCCTCGACGATCTTCCCGAGCCGCCGCTGGGCCGCCGGGACGTCGCGCCCCGGCACCGTCTCGACCGGGGTGGCGAGGACCCCGTCGGGGTCGCACGAGGCGACCCCGATCCGGGCGTCCCCGACGTCGACGGCGATCCGCCGGCCTCGTCGCATGGCCTGAGTCTCGGTCACGTCAGTCGCCTGTCGCTTCCATACACGTCGCTCCGGCCGGTCACGCCTTCTCTGAGACCAGGCGCTCGACAGCGGCCACGGCCTCGCCGATGGCGGCCGGGTTCTGACCGCCGCCCTGGGCGACGTCGTCCTTGCCTCCGCCCCCTCCGCCGAGGGTCTTCGCGGCGGCCCGGACGAGCTCACCGGCCTTGATGCCGCGACCGCGCGCGGCCTCGTTGGTGGCGATCACGGTCAGCGGGCGGCCATGGGCCACGGTGAAGAGGGCGACCACGGCCGGGCGCCCGTCCTGCCCGGGCAGCTGACCGAGCCGGCCGCGCACATCGAGGACGAGCTTGCGCAGATCGTCGGCGCCGGTGCCGTCGGGCACCTGACCGCTGGCCACCGCCACACCCCGTACGTCCTTCGCCCCCTCGGCGAGACCGGCGGCGGCCTGGAGGACCTTCTCGGCGCGGAACCTCTCGATCTCCTTCTCGGCGTCCTTGAGCTTGGCGAGCATCCCGGAGATCTTCTCCGGCAGCTCCTCGGGACGGCCCTTCACCAGATCGGTGAGCTGGGAGACGACCGTGTGCTCGCGGGCCAGGAAGGAGTACGCGTCGACGCCGACCAGGGCCTCCACCCGGCGCACGCCGGAGCCGATCGAGGACTCGCCGAGCAGCTTCACCAGACCGAGCTGGGCGGTGTTGTGCACATGGGTGCCGCCGCACAGCTCCTTGGAGAAGTCGCCGATGGTGACGACGCGGACGCGCTCACCGTACTTCTCACCGAACTCGGCGATGGCGCCCTGTTTCTTGGCCTCGCTCATGCTCATCACCTCGGCGGTGACGTCGAGTTCACGGGCCAGCACCTCGTTGATCTTCTGCTCGACGTCGGTGAGGACCGTGCCGGGCACGGCGGCCGGCGAGCCGAAGTCGAAGCGGAAGCGCCCGGGGGCGTTCTCGGAACCGGCCTGGGCGGCCGTCGGGCCGAGGGCGTCCCGTAGCGCCTGGTGCGTGAGGTGGGTGGCGCTGTGGGCGCGGGCGATGGATCGGCGGCGGGCGATGTCGATCTGGGCGTGGGCGCCGGAGCCGACCGTGACCTCGCCGACCTGTACGACGCCCTTGTGCACGCTGACGCCGGGCACCGGCTGCTGGACGTCGCGGATCTCGACCACGGCGCCGGTGTCGATCCTGATCCGGCCGGTGTCGGCCTGCTGGCCGCCGCCCTCGGCGTAGAACGGGGTGCGGTCGAGGACCACCTCGACCTCGTCGCCCTCCTGGGCGGCCGGTGACGGCACCCCGTCCACCAGCAGACCGACCACCGTGGACTCGCCCTCGGTGTCGGTGTAGCCGGTGAAGACCGTGGAGCCGGAGGTGTCGGCGACCTCGCGGTACGCGGACAGGTCGGCGTGGCCCTGCTTCTTGGACTTGGCGTCGGCCTTGGCCCGCTCCCGCTGCTCCTTCATCAGCCGGCGGAAGCCCTCCTGGTCCACGAGAAGGCCCTGTTCCGCGGCCATCTCGAGGGTGAGGTCGATCGGGAAGCCCCAGGTGTCGTGGAGCAGGAACGCCTTGTCGCCGGAGAGGACCGTGCCACCGGCGCTCTTGGTGTCGGTGACGGCGCTGTCCAGGATGTTGGTGCCGGTCCTGAGGGTCTTGAGGAAGGCGGCCTCCTCGCCGAGCGCGACGGTCTCGATGCGCTTGCGGTCCTCGATGAGCTCCGGGTACTGCTCGCCCATGGTCTTGATGACCACGTCGACGAGCTCCCCGACGACCGGCTCGGTGGCGCCCAGCAGCCGCATGTTGCGGATGGCGCGGCGCATGATGCGGCGCAGGACGTAGCCGCGGCCCTCGTTGCCGGGGGTGACACCGTCGCCGATGAGCATCACGGAGGTGCGGATGTGGTCGGCGACGACGCGCAGGGACACGTCCGAGGTGTGGTCGGCGCCGTAGCGGACACCGGTGAGCTCGGTGGCCTTGTCCATGACCACGCGCAGGGTGTCGGTCTCGTACATGTTCTGCACGCCCTGCAGGATCATCGCGAGGCGTTCGAGGCCGAGCCCGGTGTCGATGTTCTTGCTGGGCAGCTCGCCGAGGATCGGAAAGTCCTCCTTGCCCCCGCCCTCGCCCCGGACGTACTGCATGAAGACCAGGTTCCAGATCTCCACGTAGCGCTCGTCGTTGACGGCCGGGCCGCCCTCTTCACCGAATTCCGGGCCGCGGTCGTAGTTGATCTCGGAGCAGGGGCCGCAGGGGCCGGGAACGCCCATGGACCAGTAGTTCGGGCCCATGCCCAGACGCTGGATCCGCTCGGCGGGCACCCCGATGACCTGGCGCCAGATCCGCTCGGCCTCGTCGTCCTGCTCGTAGACGGTGATCCAGAGCTTCTCCGGATCCAGGCCGTAACCACCGTCCGCCACGGAGCCGGTCAGCAGCTCCCAGGCGTAGGTGATGGCACCCTCTTTGAAGTAGTCGCCGAAGGAGAAGTTGCCGCACATCTGGAAGAACGTGCCGTGCCGGGTGGTCCTGCCGACCTCTTCGATGTCGGGCGTACGCACGCACTTCTGCACACTGGTGGCGCGCGGGAAGGGCGGCTTGACCTCACCGAGGAAGTACGGCTTGAAGGGGACCATGCCCGCCGGGACCAGCAGCAGCGTCGGGTCGTCCGCGATGAGCGACGCCGACGGCACGACGGTGTGCCCCCGCTCCTCGAAGAAGCGCAGCCAGCGGCGACGGATTTCAGCCGACTCCATCAGTGGTCCTCATTCCGGTTGTACGGGTGCTTCTCGCCCAGCGCCGCCGGTCGGCGCGGCGCGGGCAGTTCCGGGTGGTCCTCCTGGGCCTCGATACCCAGGGCGTCGTTGAGTTCGACCTCGCGCTGCGCCATGCCGGCCCGGACGTCCAGGGCGAACTCCTTGAGCCGGTGGCCCGCCTCGACGGCCTTGTCGGCGGCCTGCGCGGCGAGGCTCTCCGGGGTGAGCTGCCGGAGCTTGCGGTTGACCTTGGTGGTGGCCCACACGCCGGCGGCTGCGCCCGCGGTGAACCAGAACGTACGGCGGAACATCGGTGGATCAGGCCTTTCCGCCGCGGAAGCGCCGGCCACCTCGCCGGGCCGACGGCACTGTGCGTCCTACGATCACGGTACGTCGGGGCGCCGACGGCTGCGCATCCTTCCGGCCGAGGGCACGGCGCACTCCGTAGCCGAACGCGGCGACCTTGACCAGCGGTCCGCCGAAGGTGCTGGCGACGGTCGAGGAGAGCGCCGACGCGTTGGAGGTGACCTCCTGGACGTCGGTCGCGATCGCGTCGACCCGCTCGAGCTGGCTCTGCGCGGACCGTACGGTCCGGGACGCCTCGCCGAGCAGCGGGACCGCCTGTTCCGAGACGTCCGCCACGAGCTTGGTCGTCTCCTTGAGCACCTGGGCGAGCCTCACCAGCACCACGGCGAGGAACGACACCAGGATGGCCCAGAAGACGGCCACGAGGATCCCGGCCACCTCTCCACCGGACACGATGCACCGCTCCCTGTAGACGTATCGGTCGCCGCCGGTCACGGGCGGTCGGTCTCCGAGAGCGGGCGGCAGATGTCGACCCTATCGCGCCGGGGCCCCGCCCCCGTACCGGATTAGGCGGTGGCGGCGCGGCCGGCGAACGGCGCGATTGTACGGTCCGCACTCGTGCGAGTACGCTCCGTGTTCCATGCGACGCTCCATGCGCCCCGGCACCGTCCCGCACGGCGACCACGAAGTCCCTCCCCCGGGCAATCTGCCCACGGAGCTGAACCGGTTCGTGGGGCGGAGGGCCGAACTCGCCGAGCTGGGACGGCAGCTGGACCGTTCCCGGCTGGTCACCGTGACCGGAGTCGGCGGCGTCGGCAAGTCACGTTTCGCACTGCGCGCCGCACATCAGGCGCAGGAACGCTTCTTCGATGGCGTCTGGCTGGTCGAACTGGCCACGCTGCGCGATCCCGATCTGCTGGAGCATGCGTTCGCCGAGGCACTGGCGCTGGCCGACCGCGCCGGCCGCGCGCGGCGCGCCGCTCTCGCCGAGCAGCTCGCCGACCGCCAACTCCTGTTGGTCCTGGACGGCTTCGAGCATGTCGTGGAGGAGTGCGCCGGCCTCGTCCGTGAACTCCTGTGCCGGGGGCCGGGGCTGCGGGTGCTGGCTGCCGGACGGCGGCCGCTGCGGGTGCCCGGGGAGCAGGCCTTCCCGCTGCCGCCGCTGCCCGCCCCCGCTCCGGCCCGCGCTCCCCAGTCCCCGCCCCCGCGCGCCGGGGACTCCGCGGTGCTCTTCGCCGACCGGGCCGCCGCCGTCCTTCCCGGCTTCGCGGTCAACGAGTCCAACTGCTGGGAGGTGGCGGAGCTCTGCCACCGGCTCGAGGGGATCCCGCTCGCGCTGGAACTGGCGGCGGGGCGGCTCCCGGCACTCTCCCTGGAGCAGCTGCTGCACCGGCTCGACGACCGCTTCAGGCTGCTCACCGGCGGCAACCGCGGCACGCTGCCCCGCCACCGGACGCTGCGCACGGCCATCGGCTGGAGCCATGAGCTGTGCACCCCGCAGGAGCGGCTGCTGTGGGCCAGACTGTCGGTGTTCGCGGGCCAATTCGACCTCGAGGCCGCGGAGTACGTCTGCTCCGGACCGGATCTGCCCGCGGACGATCTGCTGGATGTCGTCGCCGAGCTGGTCTCGCAGTCCTTGCTGGTCCGGGAGGAGACCCCGGCCGGGCCGCCGTCGGCCGAGGGCGGGCAGGGACGGACCGTCCGCTACCGGATGCTGGAGACCGTACGGGCCTACGGCGCGTGCTGGCTCGACGCGACGGGTGACACCGCACGTATGCGCCGCCGCCACCGCGACTGGTACATGGGGCTGGCCACCTGGTGCGAGCTGGACTGGTTCAGCCCGCGGCAGTCCGAAGTGGCGGCGCGCATCGACGCCGAGCTGAGCAACATCCGGTGCGCGCTGGAGTTCAGCCTGGAGCGCGGCGAGGACGCGCACACCGGCCAGTACCTCGCGGGCACCCTGTGGTTCTACTGGGTGGGCTGTGGCCGGCTGGCCGAGGGCCGCCACTGGCTCGACCGGGTGCTGGAGCTGGAGAACCGGCACGCCGAGTCACGGCTGAAGGCACTGTGGGTGGCGGGCTATGTAGCGCTCCTGCAGGGCGACACGGCCGGCGCGGTCGCGGCGCTCCAGGAGTGCAGCGAGGAGGCGGAGCGGACCGGCAACCCGCTCGCCGCCGCGTACGCGCTGCACCGCACCGGCTGCCTCGCCCTGGTCTCCGACGACATGCCACGGGCCGAGGAGCTGCTCCGCTCGGCGCTCGGCCAGTACCGGGAGATCGGCGAGCTGAACAGCAACGTCCTGATGGGACAGGTCGAACTGGCCATGGTGGTGGCCTTCCGCGGCGATCCGGCGGGCGCGATCGAGCTGTGCGAGGAGGTCAGGAGCGTCTGCGAGGAGCACGGCGAGCGCTGGACGCTGGCCTACGCGCTGTACGTACTGGGCTACGCGGCCTGGTCCCGGGGCGAGGCGGCCGAGGCCCGGAAGCTGCTGGAGGAGTGCCTGGCCATCGACCGCGGCTTCCACGACCCCGTGGGCTCGGTGCTCGCCCTCGAACTGCTGGCGCTGATCACCGCGGGTGAGGGCGACGCGGAGGAGGCCGCGGTGCTACAAGGGGCCGCCGGGCGCCTCTGGCCGTCGGCCGGGCCACGGCTGTTCGGCTCGCAGCACTTCAACGCACCGCGTCTGCAGTGCGAGCGGCAGGCGCGGGAGGCGCTGGGGGCGGAGCGGTACGAGGAGTGCCTGCGCGCCGGCGCCCGGCTGGATCTGGAGGCTGCGGCGGCGCGGGCGCTGCGCGGCACCACCGGGCAGACGGCACAGGTGCCCGCGCCGCGCGGCGAGCCGCAGGCCGCACTGCCGCCTTCCACGCACGAGCCCGCCGGCTCCCCCTCCGCGAGCGGCGGGGAAACGGCGGGCTGAGTGGTGCGTGCGTACGGCGTCCGGATCAGCGGGCGTAGTACTCGACGACCATCTGCTCGTCGCAGATCACCGGGATCTCCTTGCGGTTCGGCTCCCGGTCGAGGCGGAAGGCGAGCGCCTTCAGGTTGACCTGCAGGTAGCGCGGGGTCTCGCCGTCGGTGTCGTATCCGCCCTCACGCGCGACCTGGAAGGGGTGCTTCTCCCGGCTGCGCTCGCGGACCATCACCACGTCGTCCGGGCTGACCCGGAAGGACGGCTTGTCGACCTTGCGGCCGTTGACCTCGATGTGGCCGTGCACCACCATCTGGCGGGCCTGGTAGATCGTGCGGGCGATACCCGACCGCAGGACGAGCGCGTCCAGACGGCGCTCAAGCTCGATGATGAGGGCTTCGCCCGTCTTGCTGCTGACCTTCCGAGCGCGGTCATAGGCACGGGCCATCTGGCGCTCACTGATGTCGTACTGAGCGCGCAGACGCTGCTTCTCCAGCAGACGGACCTTGTAGTCACTGGTCTGCTTGCGGCCACGGCCGTGCTCGCCGGGCGGGTACGGACGGGCCTCGAAGTACTTGACTGCCTTCGGCGTCAGCGCGATGCCGAGAGCACGCGACTTCTTGACCTTGGGACGCGACTGGTTCACGTGGAACGAACCTCCGTGTAAGTTAGGTGAGCCTTACCTTAGCGGAGGAGAACGCATGTTTCGACCTGGGAGCCCCCTGCCGAGCACCGGCCGCGCCGCGGAATCGGCGACGGACGGCGCACAGGCGGGTCAGCCGCGCCCCTTGGAAGACGTCCGGCAACCGTCGGCTGCCGAGCGTGTACGTACCCTCGTGGAGTCGAACGCCTCGGCCGCACTGAGCATTCCGGGTGCGGACCTGGACGAACTGGGCGCCGGAGCGCCCGCGGCACGCACCGTCACACCGGACGGAGACGTACTGCTGCTGGTGCCTGGGGACTCCACCGCGGCTCGCGCCGCGGCCCACGCACAGGACGATGATCTGACGGCGGTGATCGAGATCACCGACGTCGCACCGGTCGCCGTACCCCATCGTATCCGGGGCCGCGGGTGGCTCGCCGGGTGGCTCACCCCTCTGCGCAACGAGGAGCGCGCGGCGGGTGCGATGCTGCTCGCGGAGCGCCATCCGGTAGGGGCTCTGCTCGGCACGGAGACGGGCCGCGGAGAGGGAGTGGACGAGGCCCTCGGGCCCGACGCCGCGCCCGGCGCGTACGGACGCCCTGCCTGGATGCTGCTGCGGCTGGAGGTCGGCGAGGGCGCCGTGGACGACCTCTGGGGCGCGGAGTCCGTCGAGCCGGACGACTTCGCCGCGGCGGAGGCCGATCCGCTGGTGCAGCACGAGGCCGAGCTCCTCCAGCATCTCGCCGCCGCCCACGGCGACCAGGTGCGCGGACTGTGCGGGCTGCTCGGTGACCGTGCCGTCGACGCGTGCGGGCGGCGGGACCGGGCCGTGCCGGTGGCGCTGGACCGCTTCGGCCTGCGGGTGCGGTTCACCCGGGAGTCCCGTTCCCCGGGGGATCGCGGCGCGGATTCCGTCGGGGGGTCCTTCGACGCCCGCTTCGACTTTCCGGAGCCGGTGCGGGACGTCACGGAACTCCAGCGTGCGATGCATGTGCTCTTCGAGGCGGCGCTGCACAGCGACTGACCGCGAGCTGGGCGGGGAGCTGGAGCGGGGGATTCAGGGCGATTCGGCCGGTGCCTCGCCGCTGCGCGGGCCCGCGGCGGACGTGGCAGCCCCATCGGGCCCTGGCGTGTCCTGCCCTGGTGCGTCCGGCCGGGCCTGGTCCGCCGGCCGAGGGGTTTCGCCGCGCAGGCGCCCCCGCACCCGCTG
This sequence comes from Streptomyces sp. NPDC004647, assembly GCF_040609575.1. Taxonomy (NCBI): domain Bacteria; kingdom Bacillati; phylum Actinomycetota; class Actinomycetes; order Kitasatosporales; family Streptomycetaceae; genus Streptomyces; species Streptomyces sp. NPDC004647. Next base: position 56,764 of record NZ_JBEXKU010000045.1, read on the forward strand.
CACCACGTCCGCGTAACGAGCCTCCGCGCCGTAGCGCGTCGGTTCGTAGTAGCGCTTGCCGTGCACCGCGTCCGGGGCGTACTGCTGCGCCGCGATACCGCCCGGGACGTCGTGCGGATACGCATAGCCCTGGGCGTGCCCGAGCTTCTTCGCGCCCTTGTAGTGGCCGTCGCGCAGATGCGGCGGTACGGGGCCCGCGGAGCCCGCCCGTACGTCCGCCAGCGCGGCGCCGATCGCCGTGGTGGCGGAATTCGACTTGGGTGCCAGAGCGAGCGCGATGGTGGCGTGGCTGAGGGTGAGGGCCGCCTCGGGAAAGCCGATCAGCGCGACCGCCTGAGCCGCGGCGACCGCGGTCGGCAGCGCGGTCGGGTCGGCGAGGCCGATGTCCTCGCTCGCCGAGATCATCAGCCGCCGGGCGATGAACCGGGGATCCTCGCCCGCATCGATCATGCGGGCGAGATAGTGCAGTGCCGCGTCGACGTCGGAGCCCCGGATCGACTTGATGAGCGCGCTCGCCACGTCGTAGTGCTGGTCGCCGTCGCGGTCGTACGCCACCGCGGCCCGGTCGACGGTCTCCTCCAGAGTCTGGAGGGTGATCTCGGCCTCGCCTTTCGCCATGGCCGCACCGGCCCCGGCCTCCAGCGCGGTCAGCGCTCTGCGGGCGTCACCGCCGGCGATCCGCAGCAGATGGGCCTCGGCGTCCCCGGGAAGCGTGACGGCGCCGCCCAGACCCCGCTCCTCGGTGAGCGCCCGGTGCACCAGGCCCCGCAGATCCTCGTCGGTCAGCGACTCCAGTGTCAGCAGCAGCGACCGGGACAGCAGCGGGGAGATGATCGAGAAGTACGGGTTCTCGGTGGTCGCAGCGATCAGGGTGACCCAGCGGTTCTCCACGGCCGGGAGCAGCGAGTCCTGCTGGGCCTTGCTGAAACGGTGGATCTCGTCGAGGAAGAGCACGGTCTCCTTGCCGTACCCACCGGATGCGCGGCGCGCGCCGTCGATGACGGCCCGGACCTCCTTCACTCCGGCCGTGATTGCCGAGAGCTCCACGAAGCGCTTGTTGGTGGCCTGGCTGACGACGTAGGCGAGGGTCGTCTTACCGGTGCCGGGCGGGCCCCAGAGGATCACCGAGGACGGGCCCGCGGGCCCTCCGCTCCCCTCGCCGACGAGCCGGCGAAGTGGCGAGCCGGGCCGGAGCAGATGCTGCTGGCCGACGACTTCGTCGAGCGTGCGCGGGCGCATCCGTACGGCCAGCGGGCTGCTGGACGGATCCTTCAGCCGGCGGTCCTCTTCGGCTGCGGTGAACAGGTCGGGTTCCACGCCGGGAAGCCTATGTCACCCCACTGACAACGCCGTCGGGCACCGGATCAGGCCGGGATCGGGCCGGATCAGGAGGGTGTGCCGCCGGTCCAGAACCACCACCACTTGGTGAGGATCAGCATGCCGATGACGCCGATCCACAGCACCGGGGGAACCCAGTGGAACTCCATCAGCGCCCTGCGCAGCCCCTCCGGCGCCGGGAGGAACCGGTGCTTGAGGTTGTGCACGGTGACGTAGCAGAACATCACGATGGTGGCGATCCAGGCGAGCGAGCACCACAGGCAGAGCGAACCGATCACGTAGAGCGACTGGTACTGCAGCCAGGCGCAGAACCCGACGCCGAAGAGCGTGCCCGCGTTCAGCCCCAGCCAGAACCAGCGCCGGTAGCGGGCACCGGCGAGGAGCCCCATGCCGATGGCGATCACCATGCCGTACGTGACCAGGCCGAGCATCGGGTTGGGGAACCCGAAGGCCGAGGCCTGGTCGCTCTCCATGATGTTGCCGCAGGAGACGATCGGGTTGAGGCTGCAGCCGGGAGTGAAGCTCTTGCCCTCGACCTTGGCCTCGAGGAGCTTGAACTTGTCGATCGTGATGACCCAGGCGGCCAGCAGTCCCGCGGCGCCGGTGATCACCAGCAGCCAGGCGAATCCCCGGCCGCTGCCGACCGCGTCGCGGCCGCGCTGCTCCCGGTCTTCCCCGTCGGTGGACACGTCCTCAACCACTGTCGTCGCCATATCGCGCTTCCGTCGCTCCCGAAGAATTGCGTCGTGCCGGACAGCCACATTGTGCCCCAGGGACGGCGGTCACCGGAGCTCCTCCACCGGACGAGGGACCATGGTCGGCCATCCTCGTCCGGTAGCTGTTCGAGCAGCGTAAGGGTGCGCGGTCAAGCGAGCCGCTCCCGCAGTTCGGCAACGATCGCCTCGAGCGCGACCGGCGTCTGCTCCCCGCTCTCCAGGTCCTTGAGCTGGACGACGCCGTCGGCGAGATCCCGCTCACCCGCCACCACGGCGTACCGCGCACCCGACCGGTTCGCGGACTTCATCGCGTTCTTCAGGCCCTTGCCGCCGAACGCGAAGTCCGTGGCGAACCCGGCCCGCCGCAGCTCGGTCACGGCGGCGAACAGCACGCGGCGCGCCTCCTCGCCGAGCGGGACCGCGAACACCTGGGTGGCCGCGGGCAGTTCGAGCTCGACGCCCTCCGCCCTGAGCGCCAGGACCGTACGGTCCACGCCGAGCGCCCAGCCGACCGACGGCAGCTCGGGTCCGCCGATCATCTCGGACAGGCCGTCGTACCGGCCGCCGCCGCCGACCGCGGACTGCGAACCGAGCCCGTCGTGGACGAACTCGAAGGTGGTCCGGGTGTAGTAGTCCAGGCCCCGCACCAGCCTGGGGTCGTTCTCGAACTCGACGCCCGCCGCGGTCAGCAGCTCCCGCACCTGCTCGTGGTAGGCCTTGCAGGCCTCGCACAGGTGGTCGCGCATCATCGGCGCGTCGGCGAGCTGCTTCTGCACCGCGTCCCGCTTGTCGTCCAGCACGCGGAGCGGGTTGATCTCGACCCGCCGCCGGGTGTCCTCGTCGAGGTCGAGAGCGCGCAGGAAGTCCTGGAGCGCGGCCCGGTAGACGGGACGGCACTCCTTGTCGCCGAGAGAGTTGAGCAGCAGCCGGAAGTCACGCAGCCCCAGGGACCGGTACGCGTCCACGGCCAGGATGATCAGCTCGGCGTCGAGCGCCGGGTCCTCGGCCCCGATGGCCTCGGCGCCGACCTGCGAGAAGTGCCGGTAACGCCCGGCCTGCGGCCGCTCGTAGCGGTAGTACGAGCCCGAGTACCAGAGCTTGACCGGCAGATTGCCGAGCCGGTGCAGATTGTTCTCCAGCGCGGCGCGCAGCACGGATGCGGTGCCCTCGGGACGCAGCGCCAGCTCGTCGCCGCCCTTGGTGGTGAGGGTGTACATCTCCTTGGTGACGATGTCGGTGGACTCACCGACACCGCGGGAGAACAGCTCGACGCTCTCGAAGCCGGGGGTCTCGACGTAGCCGTATCCGGCGCGCTTGAGCGGTCCGGAGAGGGCCTCGCGCACCGCCAGGAAGGTCGCGGATTCCGGCGGGATCAGGTCGTACGTGCCCTTGGGGGCGGAGAAGGTGCTCACGGGAAGGGTCTCGTCACATTCCTCGTCGCGGAGCGGCGCTGTCGGCAGCGCCGTGTCCTTGCCGGATGCCGGCCACCTCCCGCAGATACGGGTTGGTGGCACGCTCGCGTCCGATGGTCGTCTGGGGGCCGTGGCCGGACAGCACCACGGTCGGATCCTCGAGCGGCAGGCACACACGCGCCAGCGATTCGAGCATCTCGTCCTGGTCACCGCCCGGCAGGTCGGTGCGTCCGATGGAGCCGGCGAACAGCAGGTCACCCGAGAAGAAGACCGGCGGGATGTCACCGGCCTCGGGCATCCGGAAGGTCACCGACCCCTTGGTATGGCCCGGAGCGTGCGCGACGCCGAACTCCAGCCCGGCGAGCTCGAGCTGAGCGCCGTCGGTCAGGGTCCGGACGTCGTCCGGCTCCCCCACGGCCAGCTCGCCCAGCAGCGGCATCCCGATGGAGCGGCCGAGTGCCTTCTCGGGGTCGCTCATCATGTAGCGGTCCTCGGGGTGGATCCAGGCCGGTACGTCATGTGCGCCGCAGACCGGGACAACCGAGGCGACATGGTCGATGTGGCCATGGGTGAGGACGACGGCCACCGGCTTGAGCCGGTGCTTCCGCAGTGCCTCTTCGACTCCTTGAGTGGCCTGGTGGCCCGGGTCGATGATCACGCACTCCTCGCCCGCGGCGGGGGCGACCAGATAACAGTTGGTCCCCCAGGCCCCGGCGGGGAACCCGGCAATGAGCACGATCGTCCTTAAGTGTTGTCGTCCGGCGCGAGAAATCAGAGCAGTTCAGAGCCTACCGGCGCCGGTCCCGGCACAGCGAACCCGTATACGGTACGGCTCAAGTTCTGAGCGGACAGCAGACGAGACGGCACACAAGGAGACGACCCGGTGGCCACGAAGGACCAGCGGCGGCGGCAGCTCGCCCGGGAGAAGTACGAGCGGCAGCAACAGCGGCGTGCCCAGCAGCGCAGCAGGACACGGCGTCGCAACGCGGTACTGGCGGTGGGCCTGGCCGTCGTGCTCGCGGCCGGAGCCGCGGCGTACGCGACAGCCGGTCTGGGCCAGGGCGACAAGGACAGCGGCGACAGCGCCGCCGCCCCGAGCCCGTCCCCCACCAGCAAGGCCCCGGACCCCTGCGGCAAACCTGCCAAGGGCTCCCCCGGCACGCGGCAGTGGAAGAAGGAGCCGGCCCTCTCCATCGACACCTCCGCGACGTACAGCATGAAGCTGCAGACCACCTGCGGCGACATCGACATCGCCATGGACGCCGCGAAGGCCCCGCACACGGTCAATTCCTTCAACTTCCTGGCGGGAAAGGGCTTCTTCGACCACACCAAGTGTCACCGGCTGACCACGGGCGGCATCTTCGTGCTGCAGTGCGGTGACCCCAAGGGAACCGGCCAGGGCGGCCCCGGCTACACGATCCCCGACGAGAACCTGAAGGACACCGGACTCAAGGGCAATGTCTATCCGGCGGGCACGGTCGCCATGGCGAACCAGTACAGCGCCCAGACCGGCAAGGGCCGGGACAGTGGCGGCAGCCAGTTCTTCCTGGTCTACAAGGACAGTCAGTTGCCGCCGGACTACACTCCGTTCGGGACGATCGCCGGAGGCAAGGACGTACTGAAGAAGATCGCCGATGCGGGCGCGGCCCCGCCGGACGCGACACAGAACACCGCGCCCAACGCCACGGTCGTGATCGACAAGGCCGTCGTCCGCAAGTCCTGACACGCGCGGAGGCGGAATTTCGGTCGCTGGATGCGGACAGCCGACCCGCCGTTCGCCTATGTTGGCGTTGTGTAGGGCGCCTGCTCCGACGGCTGCCGCCCTGTCGCAGGATCGAGGAACGAAGCAGCACGTCGGACCGGTCCGGGCGCGGCCCGGCCGGAAGAAACTGTGGACGATGCCGGTGGGCCGCGCGCCCGCCCGAGCATCATGTGGAGGAGGCGCTGTGAGCAGCGACCCGTGGGGCCGCGTCGACGAGGCGGGGACCGTGTACGTGCGTACGGCCGAGGGCGAGAAAGTCGTCGGTTCGTGGCAGGCGGGGTCTCCCGAGGAGGCCCTCGCCTACTTCGAGCGCAAGTACGACGGGCTGGTCGTCGAGATCGGCCTCCTCGAGCGTCGGGTGCGGACCACCGACCTGTCCGCGAAGGACGCGACAACCGCCATCGAGCATCTGCGCCAGCAGGTCGACGAGCACCACGCCGTCGGTGACCTCGACGCGTTGCGGCAGCGGCTCGGCAAGCTGACCGGCGAGGTCGAGGCGCGCCGCGAGGAGCGCAAGGCAGCCAAGGCGAAACAGTCCGACGAGGCCCGCCATGCCAAGGAGGCGCTGGTCCTCGAGGCCGAGGAGCTGGCCGCCAGCGAGCAGTGGCGGGTGGCGGGAGAGCGGCTGCGTGCCCTGGTCGACACCTGGAAGGGCCTGCCGCGGCTGGACCGCAAGACGGACGACGAGCTCTGGCACCGCTTCTCGCACGCCCGGTCGGCGTTCTCCAAGCGCCGCAAAGCGCACTTCGCTGCCCTCGACGCCCAGCGCGAGGAGGCCCGCAAGGCCAAGGAGAAGCTCGTCGCGGAGGCCGAGGCTCTGTCCGGCTCCACGGACTGGGGGCCGACGGCCGCCCGGTACCGCGAGCTGATGTCGGACTGGAAGGCCGCCGGCCGTGCCCAGCGCGAAGCCGAGGACGATCTGTGGAACCGTTTCCGCGGTGCTCAGGACGTGTTCTTCCAGGCGCGTGGCGAGGTGTTCGCCGAGCGCGACAGCGAGCAGCGGGAGAATCTGGCCCGCAAGGAGGAGCTGGCGGTCGAGGCCGAGAAGCTGCTCCCCGTCACGGACCTCAAGGCGGCCCGCGCCGCATTCCGTTCGATCAATGAGCGGTGGGAGGCCATCGGCCATGTACCGCGGGACGCCCGCCCGAAGATCGAGGGGCGGATGCACGCGGTCGAGCGCGCCCTCCAGGAGGCCGAGGAGTCGGACTGGCGGCGTACGAACCCGGAAGCGCGGGCCCGAGCCGCGGGTCTGACCGGCCAGTTGCAGGCGGCTGTCGACAAACTGCGCACGCAGGTGGACCAGGCCCGTGCGGCGGGCAACAACGCCAAGGCCGACAAGCTGGCGAAGGAACTCGAGGGCCGGCAGGCGCTGCTGGACCAGGCGCTCAAGGGCCTGGAGGAGTTCAGCTGAGGCCTCGCCACGCTCTCAACTGCCGCTGATGTGAGCCGGGGCCCCGGCGGGGTGGGAGCCGGGGGGGGCGCGCACCGCTAGGGACGTCAAACAAAAGAAAAACCAGAACAGAAAAAAAAAAAAGATTTTGGGGTGGTGG